>CAZHFS010000141.1:0-7117 GCA_964531885.1 uncultured Propionivibrio sp. | reverse complement strand
CGAACAAGCTCGGTCTGGAAGCCGATCCGCACAACTTCCTGCTGATGCACGCCCTTGGCGCCAACGTCGCCGGCCAGATCGGCTCGGTCGTTGCTGGCGGGGTCATCCTGGCGATCTTCGGTTACTAAGCCCGGATCGCTACAAAACAAACGGGGTGCCGGTTCTGCCGGCACCCCGTTTTTTCTTGTCGGCGGCGGAATTATCGCAACCCGTGCTTATTCGCTACGCACTCCGTTTTTCGGATTCGGAAACGCGGATAACCGCTCTCGACACAGAGCCCGCAGCGACGCAGAGAGCACAGAGAAAGACAAAACAAAGGACAGATTGGCTCTGCGTTCTCTGTGTCTCTGTGATCTCTGCGTTTAAAACGGTTTCAATGAGCTTGCGGATTGAAACAAGAGCCTACGCGCCGCCTTCGAGGGCCTCGATCTCCTCGCCGAGCGTCAGCCACTGCTCTTCAAGCGCGTCAAGCTGGCTGGCCAGCGCTTCGATCTTAAGGCCCAGCGCGCCGATCTCCTGCGGTGCGAGCGGCTCGCTCAAACGCGCTTCCAGCGCATGCCGCTCAGTCTGCAAGGCCAACATGCGTTCTTCCAGCTTGCCCTGTTCGCGGCGTAGCGTCTTGGCCCGAGTGGCGTTCTTCTTCGCCTGCTGCGCGCTGACCTGCGTTGCCGTCACCTCGGGCGAAGCCGCCCGTGTCTCGCGGGCGACTTCGCGGGCATTATCGCGCACCCGTTTCGCCTCATCGAGCAGGTAGCGCTGGTAGTCGTCAAGGTCGCCATCGAAAGGCTCAACCCGGCCGCGAGCGACCAGCCAGAATTCGTCGCAGACAGCACGCAAGAGCGCGCGGTCGTGGCTGACCAGCATCACCGTGCCTTCGAATTCGTTGAGCGCAACCGATAGCGCCTCGCGGGTCGCAAGATCGAGGTGGTTGGTCGGTTCGTCCAAGAGGAGGAGGTTGGGGCGTTGCCAGACCAGCATGCACAACACGAGGCGCGCCTTCTCCCCGCCGCTCATCGTACCAACCGCCTGCTTGACCATATCCCCGCTGAAGTTGAATGAGCCGAGGAAATTGCGCAGATCCTGCTCTCGCCCGCTCTCACCTTCAGGCAAATTGTCCTTGGCCAGGCGGACCATGTGTTCGAGCGGCGTTTCGTCCGGACGCAGCACGTCCAGTTCCTGCTGCGCGAAATAGCCGATCGACAGCCCCTTGCCCTCGGTAACCGTGCCGGCCAGCGGGGTGAGCACACGGGCAACGGTTTTTACCAGCGTCGACTTACCCTGGCCGTTGGCGCCGAGAATGCCAATCCGCTGCCCGGCGCTGACCGCCCGGCTTACGCCCTGCACGATCACCTTGGGTGCCGTTCCTGCCGGGGCCTCAGCGGGGGGCGGGTAGCCAAATGCCGCGTCGCGCAAGGCCAACATCGGGTTGGGCAGGCTCGCCGGCTCCTTGAATTCAAAAGTGAAGTCGGCGCTGGCCAGCACCGGCGCCAGGCGCTCCATGCGCTCAAGCGCCTTGACCCGGCTCTGCGCCTGACGCGCCTTGGTGGCCTTGGCCTTGAACCGGTCAATGAACTTCTGCAGATGGGCAATTTTTTCCTGCTGCCGGGCATAAGCGCTCTGCTGGAGTTCAAGCTGCTGCGCCCGGGTTTCCTCGAAGGTGCTGTAATTGCCGCCGTAGCGTGTCAGGCGACCCTGTTCGATGTGCAGGGTGACGTTGGTCACCGCATCCAGAAATTCTCGGTCGTGGCTGATCACCAGCAGGGTGCCCGGATAGCGTTGCAGCCACGATTCCAGCCAGACCAGAGCGTCAAGGTCGAGGTGGTTGGTCGGTTCGTCGAGCAGCAAAAGGTCGGAGGGACACATCAGCGCCCGCGCCAGCTGCAGTCGCATGCGCCACCCGCCCGAAAAACTGTTCACCGGCCGGCACAACTCATCGACCTGAAAGCCGAGACCGAGAATGAGCGCCTGCGCCCGTGCCTGCGCATCATGCGCGCCGGCATCATGCAGAACGGCGTAGGCATTGCCCAGCCGCTCACCGTCGCCGGCCAACTCGGCCGCATGCACCTCGTCACGTGCCGCCATAAGCCGCGTGTCGCCAGCGATGACGAAATCCGTCGCCGTCTCGCCGGTCTCCGGCATGTCCTGCGCCACTTGCGCCATGCGCCAGGTGGGTGGGATGTGGAACTCGCCGGCATCCTCGTGCAAGCTGCCGGCGAGCAGCGCGAAAAGTGAGGACTTGCCGGCACCGTTACGCCCGACAAGACCGATCTTCTCGCCCGGATTGAGGCTGACGGTCGCCCCCTCGAGCAGCACCTTGGTGCTGCGCCGCAGGGTGACGCCTTTGAGGGTAATCATAAAAAAACCTTAAAGACATTAACCACCAAGATCACGAAGAAGAAACGAAACATCGAGACATGGTTTTCTTCGTGTTCTTCATTCCCTTTGTGGTTAAGGCCGTTTATCTGAACACCACCGTCTTGTTGCCATGCACCAGGACACGGTCTTCAAGGTGGTAACGGAGCCCGCGCGCCAGGACGGTCTTTTCGATGTCCTTGCCGTAGCGGACCATGTCATTAGCAGAATCGGAGTGGTCGATGCGGATCACGTCCTGCTCAATGATCGGGCCCTCATCGAGTTCGTGGGTTACGTAATGGCAGGTCGCACCGATCAGTTTGACGCCGCGTGCGAACGCTTGATGGTAGGGTCGTGCGCCGACGAAACTGGGCAGGAAACTGTGATGGATGTTCAGAATCTGCCCCGGGAAGCGTGCACAGAGTTCGGGGGAGAGAATCTGCATGTAGCGTGCCAGGACCATCGTGTCGCCCTTCACCTCCTCGAACAAGCGCTCGATTTCGGCGTAGGCAGCCGCCTTCGTGTCCGGGGTGACCGGCACGTGATGGAATGGAATGCCATGCCACTCGACGACGCCACGGAAAGTATCGTGGTTGGAAATGACGCAGGGAATTTCGATGTCGAGTTCCTTGGACTGCCAGCGCGCCAGCAGATCGTACAAACAGTGCTCCTGTTTGCTCACCAGAATGACCACGCGCTTTTTCACCGCCGAGTCGGTGATCTTCCACTGCATGTTCAGAGCGTCTGCCAGCGGACGGAAGCGCTCACGGAATTCGGCCAGATGGAAAGGCAGCGAGTCGGCCTTGACCTCGATGCGCATGAAATAGCGTCCACCACCGGCGCTATCATCCGAGTGGTAGCTCGACTCGAGAATCCAGCCCTGATGCTCGGCAATGAAGCCGGATACCTGGGCAACGATTCCGACCTGATCGGGGCACGACGCGGTCAGGGTATAAAAACGCTGACTATGCATTGTCCGTTAGCCCCCGACACGAGCGAATGCAGCGTCGATTTCGCGACGCAGGGCGTCGAAATCGCGGGTCACCGGGAACTGCGGAAACTCACGGACGACGTTTTCGGGCGGATGGAACAGGATGCCTGCATGCGCCTCGCCGAGCATTGCCGTATCGTTGTACGAGTCACCTGCGGCAACGACAGTGAAGTTGAGCTCCTTGAAGCGCTTGACGGCTTCACGCTTCTGGTCCGGCATGCGCAAGTGGTAATTGACCACCCTCCCGGTCGCATCGGTTTCCAGGCTGTGGCAGAACAGCGTCGGCCAGCCAAGCTGGCGCATCAGGGGATGCGCGAACTCGTAGAAGGTGTCCGACAGGATAATCACTTCATAGTCTTCGCGAAGCTGGTCGAGGAAGGCACGAGCTCCGGGCATCGGCCCCATTTCGCCGATCACTTTCTGAATGTCAGGCAAACCGAGTTTCTTCTCTGCCAGGATGCCGAGACGATATTTCATCAGCGTGTCGTAATTCGGTTCGTCGCGGGTGGTACGGCGCAGCTCCGGAATCCCGGTGCGCTCGGCGAAGGTAATCCAGATTTCTGGGACAAGGACGCCCTCAAGGTCGAGGCAAACGATCTTCACGGAATACTCCTAGGGTACATTCAGAACGAACCTATCATTCTACCAAAAATTGCTTGGAACTCCCCGGATCAGGCAGGCTCTAGCGAAGAATGGTAGAGTGCCGCCTTCGGAGGAACCCCATGTTGTATATCTTGCCCCATTGCATCCGCCGGATCGGCGTCGCTTTCGCTTTGGCCGCGGTCGCTTGGCCGCTCACCGTCTTTGCCGCTGCTCCTGTCCCTAAAACGCTCGCTGAAGCTGACGCCCAACGCGCTCGCGCCACCGAGATGCGCAGCAACGCCGACAAAACCCTGGCCAGCGAACAAGCGGCCTGCTACCAGAAATTCCTGGTCAACAGCTGCCTGGACGACGCAAAAAAGAAATACACCAAAACGATGATCGAAGCGCGCGAACTGGACGCGCCGGCGCGCGATTTCCAGCGCGAAGCGAATCGAGCCGAGGTTGAAGCCAAGGAGAAAAAGCGCGACGCCGACAACGCCCAACGGGCCATCAATCAGCAGCAGCAGGCGGAGGATTACCGCGCCAAGGAAGCCGAACGCGCCAACGCGCGCGAACGCAAGAAGGCGTCCAAAGAGGAGAAAGCCGCCGAGGCTCGCGCCAAACGGGCAGCCGACGACGAACGCAGAAAAAAGAAAAACGAGGAGCGTGCCAAGCGCGATGCCGAACGCGCCGAGCGTAAAGCGCAGCGCGAGGCCAAGGAAGCGGCCGCCAACCGGCTGGCGCCGCCGCCCTGATCAAGGCTCAACCGGCAGGCGTGCGGAAGCGGATGTCGCCGGCCTTCTCGGGAGCGTAGCCTTTTTTATCCGCGTAGTAGGCACGGATGACATCAAGGTCGACCTCAACCTCACCGGTCAGCGTGATCCAACGCTCCACCCCGGCCACCTTGGCACCAAAATCGATGAACCCCAGCCCGACGGGCAAATTGGCCTGCATCGCCAGCCGGTAAAACCCGGACTTCCAATGATCGGTGCGCGACCTCGTTCCTTCCGGCGTAATGCATAGGTACATCGACTCGCTGTGCGCGAATTCCTCGACCAATTGCTCGATCAAACCGACCGGATTGCGGCGATTGATCGGCACCCCGCCCAGTCGCTTCAATAGACCGCCTATCGGCCAGCGGAACAAGGAGTCTTTCGCTGCCCATCGGATCGGGACGCCGTAGTGGAAACGGAAAAGCATGCCGACCGGAAAATCCCAGTTGCTGGTATGCGGGTACACCACGATGATGGCCTTCGGCCCCGGAGCGGCTTGATAGACCGTACGCCACCCGAACAAGCGGAGCAGGAAGCCTGAAATTGCACGCAACATGGCCTTCGCCCCCTGCTTAGTCGATGCCCTGGCTGGCCAGGTATTCTTCGTAGGTACCGAGGTAATTCACCAGGGTTCCGTCCTGCCGGATCTCGAGGATGCGCGTGGCCAGCGAAGAGACGAACTCACGGTCGTGGGAGACGAAAATCAGCGTGCCCTTGTAGAGATCGAGCGCGTTGTTGAGCGATTCGATCGACTCCATGTCGAGGTGGTTGGTCGGCTCGTCCATGATCAGCACGTTCGGCTTCTGCAACATCAGCCTGCCGAACAGCATCCGCCCCTGCTCGCCACCGGAAATGACGCGCACCGCCTTGCCGACGTCGTCGCCGGAGAATAGCAGGCGGCCCAAGGTACCGCGAATCAGCGTTTCCAGATCCTCGCCTTCGGCCGCATTGGCGCGAGCATAATTGGCCACCCACTCGGTGAGGCTGGCATCGCTCGCAAAATCGGCAGCGTGGTCCTGTGCGTAGTAGCCGTAACGGGCTTTCTCGGCCCAGCGCAGGGCGCCGCCCTGGGGCTGCAGTTCGCCGGTCAGAAGCTTGAGCAGTGTGGTCTTACCGACGCCGTTCTCGCCAATCACCGCCAGCCGGTCGCCGGCGTTGAGGGTCAGCGTCAGTTTGTCGATGACCTGTTTCCCGCTACCCGGGTAGGCGAAGGACAGGTTCTCGATCTCGACCGCCTGCCGGTGCAACTTCTCCTTCTCGTCGTATTCGAAACGAATCCACGGGTACTGACGCGATGAGGGCTTGATGTCCTCGGGCTTGAGTTTGTCGATCAGCTTCATCCGGCTGGTCGCTTGCTTGGCCTTGGATTTGTTGGCCGAGAAGCGACGCACGAATTCCTGCAGTTCGGAAATCCGTTCCTTGGCGCGCGCATTGGCGTTTGCCTGCTGCTGGCGAGCTTGCGACGAGGCTTCCATGAAATCGTCGTAGTTGCCCGGATAGACCGTGATCTTGCCGTAATCGAGGTCCGCCATGTGCGTACACACCTGGTTCAGGAAGTGGCGGTCGTGCGAGATGATGATCATTGTACTGCCGCGCTCGTTGAGTACTTCTTCAAGCCAGCGGATCGTCGCGATATCGAGGTTGTTGGTCGGTTCATCGAGCAGCAGGATCTCCGGGTTGGAAAATAGCGCCTGTGCCAGCAGCACCCGCAACTTCCAGCCCGGCGCAACCTCGCTCATCGGCCCGCCATGCTGTTCGGCCGGAATCCCGACACCGAGCAGCAGTTCCCCGGCGCGAGCCTCGGCGGTGTAGCCACCGTATTCGGCAAAATGATGCTCCAGCTCGGCCGCGTGCAGGTAGTCTTCCTCGCTGGCCTCGGGATTGGCATAAATCGCATCTTTTTCGCGCATGCAGGCCCACATTTCCTCGTGGCCCATCAGCACTACGTCGATGACGCGCTGATCCTCGTAGGCGAACTGATCCTGGCGCAGGTAAGCCATGCGCTCATGCACATCCTTGCTGACGTTGCCGGCCGACGGCTCAAGCTCCCCGGCAAGGATTTTCATGAAGGTCGATTTGCCGGCGCCGTTGGCGCCGATCAGGCCATAGCGATAGCCTTCGCCGAACTTGACGGAAACGTTCTCAAAAAGGGGCTTGGCCCCGAACTGCATGGTGATGTTGTTGGCGACGAGCACGCGATAACCCCGCAAAGCCTTTGATTCAAAAGGGCGACATTGTACCCGAGTGCGGGCTGCGCGTCCTCCATGGAGGTGAGTTCAAGCGATTCGCCGAAGGATCACCGTGTTCCTGACATCGCCTGCTTGTCGGCATACATGCGCTGATCGGCCAATTCCAGCAGCGCTTCCGCCGAAATCCCATCGCCCGGATAAAAGGCCACCCCGAACGCACCGGTCACGGT
>CAZHFS010000140.1:0-7139 GCA_964531885.1 uncultured Propionivibrio sp. | reverse complement strand
CAGGAAAACCCGCTGGTGCACATGTACGCCAACAAGATGCAGGAAGTGCAGAAGTTCATCTCGCTGTCGAACCACGTGTACACCCCGGTGGCGCTGGTCGTGTCGAAGAAGTTCTGGGAAGGTCTGAGCGCTTCGGACAAGGACGGCGTGAAGAAAGCAGCCGTTGAGGCCGGCCTGCTGCAACGCCAGCTGCTTGACGATGCCGACAAGGACGTGATCGGCAAATTCAACGCGGCGGGCGTCAAGGTCAACGAGATCGCTCCGGCCGAGCTGGTGCGCATCCAGGAGCGTGTCAAGCCGGTGGTGGCCAAGTTTGCGCCGCAGATCGGCGAGGACTTCATCAAGGCGTTCTACGCCGAGATCGACAAGGCACGCGCCGCGAAGTAAGTGGCTCACAGCCCGGCCCTCTCGGGTCGGGCTGTTTTCCATGGGGCGCCGCAAGGGCGCCTGCAGAATCTGCGCCCGGCGGGTGCAGCCGGGGGAGTACAAGCAATGGGGAATGCAATACAACGGGTGACCGACGGCTTTTACAGGCTGCTCGAAGTCGTTCTGGTCGTCTGCATGCTGGTGATGTTCGGGCTGGTGTTCGTCAACGTCATCATGCGGCTGGTTTTCAACAGCGGGATCGATGTTTCGGAAGAGTTGCCGCGTTTCGCCTTCATCTGGATGACGTTCATCGGGGCCGTGATCGGCATGCGCCGGCACGCACACCTCGGGGTGGACATGATCGTCCGCCTGCTGCCCGTGTTCGGGCGCAAGGTCTGCTGGGGGATCAGCCAGACCATCATGGCCATCTGCAGTCTTTACATGCTGTATGGCACCTGGGTGCAGCATGACATCCTGAAGGCCAACGTGTCTGCGGTGATGCAGATGAGCATGCTTTACGTCTATGGCGTGAGTTACCTCACCGGGGCGGTGATCACCTTTCTGTGCGCCAGCAATCTGCTGCGCCTGTTCCTTGGGCAAGTCGAAGAGAGCGAACTCATCGACGTCGAGGAAGAAGGCATGGCCGAAGTTCATGAAATGGAGGCGGAGATGGCCGCTCATGCCCATCCCCAGAATAAGAGCAAGGAAGGGGGGCGGGCATGACTGTCTTCATCTTTATCAGTTCGCTGCTCGCGCTGATGGCGCTGGGCATGCCGGTGGCGTTTGCCCTGGTCGGTTGCGGTATCGTCATGATGTATCACATGGGGCTGACCGACCCGCAGATCGTCATCCAAAACATGTGGGACGGGGCCAACAGCTTCCCGCTCCTGGCCGTGCCGTTCTTCATGCTGGCCGGCGAATTCATGAGCGCTGGGGGCATGACCCGGCGCATCATCACCACGGCCATGGCCTGGGTGGGACACGTACGCGGAGGACTGGGGTATGTGGCCGTGGCGGCCGCGGTGGTCATGGCTTCGCTCTCTGGCTCGGCGATCGCCGATACGGCAGCGCTGGCCACTGTGTTGGTGCCGATGATGCGCAACGCCGGCTACAACATCAACCGTTCGTGCGGCCTGATCGCCTGTGGCGGCGTGATCGCCCCGGTGATTCCGCCGTCGATCGGGCTCATCCTCTACGGGGTGACCGGCGGGGTGTCGATTACCAAGCTGTTCATCGCCGGCATCGTGCCGGGCATCCTGATGGGCCTGGCGATCATGCTGGCCTGGCGCTGGTGCATCAAGCACGACGAGATGCGCGTCGAGGAGAAGCAGCCGCTGGCGGTGCGCCTCAAGGAAACGCGCGAGGCATTCTGGGCATTGGTGCTGCCGGTGGTCATCATTGGCGGCTTGAAGGGCGGTTTCTTTACGCCAACCGAAGCCGCGGTGATTGCCGCCGCCTATTCGCTGTTCGCCGGTCTCGTGATCTACCGCGAAATCAAGGTAAGCGATCTTTTCCGACTTTTCCTGCGTGCCTCCGAGACCACCGCCGTGATCATGTTCCTGGTGTCGGCTGCCGGCGTGTCGTCATGGCTGATTACCGCTGCCGACATCCCCTCGCAGCTGGCGAGCATGGTCGAGCCCTTCATGGGCAACAAGATGCTGCTCACTTTCGTGCTCATGGTGCTGGTGATCATTGTGGGTACGGCGCTGGACATGACGCCGACCATCCTGATCATGACCCCGGTACTGATGCCGGTGCTCAAGCAGGCCGGTATCGACCCGGTGTATTTCGGGGTGCTGTTCATCATGAACAATGCCATCGGCCTGGTGACGCCGCCGGTCGGCACCGTGCTCAACGTGGTTTGCGGCGTGGCGCGCATTCCGATGAGCGGAGCGATCACGGGGGTGGTGCCGTTCATGATCGCGCAGACGATCGTGATGTTCCTGCTGGTTTTGTTCCCGGATTTGGTGATGTTGCCCTTGCAGTGGATGACGCGCTGATGCGTTGATGGCGTGCGCCGCGCAGCGTGCGGCGCCGCCCCAAGGAGAGAGACGATGAAAATTACCCGGCTGACCACCTACCGCGTGCCGCCGCGCTGGATGTTCCTCAAGATCGAAACCGACGAGGGGGTTTGCGGCTGGGGCGAGCCAGTCGTCGAAGGCCGGGCACGCACGGTCGAGACGGCGGTGCAAGAACTCTCGGAGTATCTCGTCGGCCAGGATCCGGCGCGCATCAACGATTTGTGGCAGACGCTGTACCGTGGCGGTTTCTACCGTGGCGGCCCGGTCCTGATGAGCGCCATCGCCGGAATCGATCAGGCACTGTGGGACATCAAGGGCAAGGTGCTGGGCGCACCGGTGTACCAGCTGCTTGGCGGCCTAGTGCGCGACCGGATGAAGATGTACAGCTGGGTTGGCGGCGACCGCCCGGCGGAGGTGATCGCTGGCATCCGAACCTTGCAGGCCGGCGGCTTCGATACCTTCAAACTCAATGGTTGCTCTGAACTCGGGCTGATCGAGAACAGCCGCCAGATCGATGCGGCCGTGGCGGTGGTGGCGGAAATCCGCGCTGCCTTCGGCAATGCCATTGAATTCGGCCTCGATTTCCATGGACGGGTTTCGGCGCCGATGGCGCGCATCCTGATCCGCGAGCTTGAGCCCTATCGCCCCTTGTTCATCGAAGAGCCCGTACTGCCCGAGCAGGCGGAATACTACCCGCGTCTCGCGGCCCAGACGGCGATTCCGATCGCCGCCGGCGAGCGTATGTTCTCGCGCTTTGACTTCAAGCGCATCCTTGCCGACGGCGGAATCTCGATCGTGCAGCCGGACATCTCGCATGCCGGCGGCCTGACCGAATGCCACAAGATCGCGGCCATGGCCGAGGCCTACGATGTGGCGCTCGCGCCGCACTGCCCGCTGGGTCCGCTGACCCTGGCCGCCAGCCTGCACCTCGATTTCGTGGCCCGCAATGCGGTGTTCCAGGAACAGAGCATGGGCATCCACTACAACCAGGGTGGCGAGGTGCTCGATTACGTGCTGAACAAGGCGGACTTCGCCTTCCACGACGGCTACATGCTGCCGCCGGTGAAGCCCGGCCTCGGTGTCGAGATCGACGAGGCCCTGGTCATCGAACGCAGCCGGGAAGCGCGTGACTGGCGCAACCCGGTGTGGCGCCACGCCGACGGCTCGGTTGCCGAGTGGTGAGCGCCGCGGGTTACTGGAACGAATTTGTCATTTGAGGAAAGCAGTGCAGGCATGAATACAGAAGCAAGTTTGGCCGTGAACCTGTTCGATCTGTCGGGGCGTCTGGCCCTGATCACCGGATCGACCCAGGGCATTGGCCGTTCCCTGGCCATTGGTCTCGCGCGCGCCGGGGCGCGCGTGGTACTCAACGGGCGCGATGCGACCCGTGTCGCCGAAGCGGTGAACGAACTCTCGGCGCAGGGCTTTGACGTCTGTGGCGCGGCCTTTGACGTTACCCAACGCGAGGCGGTGCAGGCCGGCATCGCTCGCATCGAGGCGGACTTTGGCCCCATCGACATTCTGGTCAATAACGCCGGCATCCAGCGGCGTGCGCCGCTCGAGGAGTTTCCCGAGGCCGCCTGGCATGAGCTTCTGGAGACCAACCTGAGCAGCGTTTTTTACGTCTCGCAGTGCGTGGCGCGCCATATGATTCCGCGCCGGCGCGGCAAGATCATCAATATCTGCTCGGTGCAGAGCCAGCTCGGGCGGCCGACCATTGCCCCGTACACGGCGACCAAGGGTGCGGTGGCCATGCTGACCAAGGGTATGTGCGCCGACTGGGCGCACCACGGCATTCAGGCCAACGGCCTGGCGCCCGGGTATTTCGCGACCGAGATGAACCGGGCGCTGGTAGACAATCCGGCGTTTTCGTCCTGGCTGTGCCAGCGCACGCCGGCGGGGCGCTGGGGGCAGGTCGAAGAACTCAATGGGGCGGCCGTCTTCCTTGCGTCCGATGCGTCGAGTTTCGTCAACGGACAGATCCTGTACGTCGACGGCGGGATGACCAGTACGGTCTGACGGGGCGTGGGCATGATTGAGGAGAAGGGTGAGATGGAAGCGTTGGCCTGCGTGATACACGCCAAAGGGGATTTGCGGCTTGAGCCGCGTGCCGTGGGCGAGCCCGGCGTCGGACAGGTGCGGGTGCGCATCGCCGCCGGCGGGATTTGCGGTTCGGACCTGCATTACTTTAATGCCGGCGGTTTTGGTACGGTGCGCCTGCGTGAGCCGATGGTACTCGGCCACGAAGTGGCCGGGACGATCGAGGCGGTCGGTCCGGCCGTGACGCGGGTGAGTGTGGGCGACCGCGTGGCGCTCAATCCGGCGCGGGCTTGCGGCGAGTGCCGCTTTTGCCGCGACGGCGCGCCCCGGCACTGCCTGAACATGAAATTTTACGGCAGCGCCATGCCCTGGCCGCATAGCCAGGGGGCGTTCAGCACCCTGATTCTGGCCGAAGCACAGCAATGCGAGCCGTTGGCGGCGCGAGTTTCGTTCGCCGAAGGCGCGTGTGCCGAGCCGCTGGCGGTGGCGCTGCATGCCGTGGCCCAGGCGGGGGATCTGACGGGGCGGCGGGTGCTTGTCACCGGCGCCGGCCCCATCGGCCTGATGGTCATCGCTGCCGCCCGCTGGGCGGGAGCTGCCGAGATCGTGGCCGTCGACCTGCATGCGCCGGCGCTCGAGAAAGCAGAAATTCTTGGCGCGGTGCGAACGATCAATGTCTCTGGCGATCCCGAGGCGCTCGGGCGCGATTACGCCGCCGACAAGGGATGGTTCGATGCCGCCTTCGAGTGCTCCGGTGCGCCGGGCATCTTCAAGGACATTGCGCCGGTCCTGCGCCCGCGCGGGGTGCTCGTGCAGCTCGGGATGGGCGGCGAGCTGGCGGTGCCGGCCAATCTGCTGGTGGGCAAGGAAATCCGCTGGCAGGGCGCGTTTCGTTTCGATACCGAGTATGCGCTGGCCGTGCGCCTGCTCAACGAAGGGGCGATTGATGTCATGCCGATGATCACGGCCAGCTATGCACTTGAACGTGCCGTCGAGGCGTTTGTGGCGGCGAGTCAGCGCACGGTGCAGTCCAAGGTCCAGATCGTCTTCCCCTGAGCCGTTCCCCGCTTGCCACCAGGCAGGGTGGACAACAACTCGGGGCGCCGCGCTGGACAACGACAGAAGCAGAGGCAGGGAGAATGGAGTGGCAATGACAATCGATGCGCCGAATCCGCAACTCATCGCCTTCGACTGGGGCAGCAGCCGACTGCGGGCGTTCCTGCTGCGCGACGGCGAGGTGCTCGCCACGCGAGAATCGGCGCATGGCATTCTCCATCTGCCCCGGCGTGGCCCGGAGGGGTTTGCCGAGGCGCTGGCCGCGCTGGCGGGCGACTGGCTGGCACGTTGGCCGCAGTTGCCGTTGCTGGCGTGCGGCATGGTCGGCAGCGCGCAGGGCTGGCGCGAGGTGCCCTATCTGAATTGCCCGGTGGACCTGACCCAGCTGGCCGCACACTGTCTGCCGGTCGACATCGGGCCGGCGGGGACGGAGCGGTCGCTGTGGATCGTGCCCGGGGTGATCGACGATGCGCCTGGCGAGGTGCCTGACGTGATGCGCGGAGAGGAAACGCAGATCGCCGGGGCATTGCTCACGAAGGCGTGTGGTGCAGAGAACGCCCCGCAGTGCTTCATCCTCCCGGGAACGCATTCCAAGTGGGCCGTGGTGGTCGGCGGGCGTATCACGCACTTTGCCACCTACCTCACCGGCGAACTGTATGCCGTGCTGCGCGCCCACTCGATCCTCGGCCGTTTGATGCCGGAAGATGATGTGGCCTTCGATGCGGCCGCTTTTGCGCGCGGGGTGGCTTTCGCGGCCCAGAGCCGGCCTGGCGAAATGGCGCACCAACTCTTCTCTGTGCGTACCCTGGCCTTGGCCGGCAGGCTAGCGCCGGATGCCCTGCCTGACTACCTTTCCGGCTTGCTCATCGGACACGAAATCGTGGCCGCGAGCGCCAACACGCTTTCAGAGGGGCTGACCCTGATCGGTGCCCCGCCCCTTTGTGCCCGTTATGTACAGGCGTTTGCCGTACTGGGCCTGCCTGCTCCGCAGGTCGTCGACAACACCGCACCGCGCGGCCTGTGGCGTCTGGCCAAAGCGGGCGGATTCATCGCCCAGGAGAATTGAATGATCCCCGCGATAAGCAATGCCGCACTGCTCGACCGTTTCAACGCCGCCTTCGCCGCCTTGCCTTTGGTGGCCATCCTGCGCGGGGTAAGCCCCGACGAGGTGGTGGCCATCGGCCAAGCCCTCTATGCGCAGGGGTTTCGCCTGATCGAAGTGCCGCTCAATTCGCCGGAGCCGCTGGAGAGCATTGCCCGTCTGCGCGTCTCCTTGCCCGACGATGCGCTGGTCGGAGCCGGCACCGTGCTCACCCCCGAGCGCGTGGGGGCGGTGGCGGGGGCCGGGGGCGAATTGATCGTCATGCCGCATGCGGACACCCGGGTGATCTCTGCCGCTGTGGCCGCCGGCCTGCCTTGCCTGCCCGGCGTGGTGACGCCCACCGAGGCCTTTGCCGCGCTTGAAGCCGGTGCCACGGGGCTCAAACTCTTCCCCGGCGAACTCGTCACTCCGCCTGTCGTCAAGGCCTTGCGGGCGGTATTACCCAAGGCGGCGCGTCTGCTGCCGGTTGGCGGCATCACCCCGCAATCCATGGCGGCGTACCGTCAGGCCGGCGCCAGCGGGTTTGGCCTCGGCTCGGCGTTGTACGCGCCGGG
>CAZHFS010000139.1:0-7189 GCA_964531885.1 uncultured Propionivibrio sp. | reverse complement strand
CACGAGCGCTGGGCGCTGGCCACCACGCTGCTGCAGATCGCCATCGCCATGTCGGCGATTACCCTGCTCACGCGCAAACGCTGGCTGCTGGGCGGCGTCTATGGGGCCTCAGCAATTGGGCTCGGCATCGGGGTGATGGGCTACTTGCACCTCTAACCCGGCGCAACCAAAAACGCACGGAGGCTGCCCACCGGGCAGACCGCCGTGTCACGCCGTCAAGGCTTCCCGCCTCCCGGAGGCGTCTGCGGCGATTGGTGCAGCGCCGCTGGGGCACAGGCAAGCCGCCACAGTTTGCCTTCCATCGCACTGTCCGAAACCCGGAACCATACCTGCGCTTCCTCCGTATCCTCTAGCACCACCGAGCCGTCGCCCATCACACCAGCAAAGGAGCGCGAGGAGACATAGCGCTCGAGCTTCTGCTCGCAGTGGTAGGCGGTATGCACCCGCGTCGAACGATACGGCGCATGATCGTCTCCGGTTTGAGGCTCCGGCCAGCGCACGAGATGGTCAAGGTAGCTGATCTCACCGTCGCGCTGCAGGCTCTCGCGCAGGACGTAAACTCGCATTCCATCCTCAAACTGTTCGATTTCCTCCCAGGATGCATGGGCGAAACCACCCGAAATAAGCGTCAGGGATAAAAACAGCAGAGAGCGCTGACGAATCGTAGCCATTGGAAAACTGCAAGTTTGAAAGGTTAAAAAATCGCCCGCGATTGTAGCCTAGCCCGTCTCACGGATTGATACAGGCCCGGATTTCATGTTCGCCACGTGTCCCGCAGGGGGTACGCGCCCCGGAGAGCGGATAGGGTGTGCCTGCCTCATCGATCTGGGCTGCACGTGTTTCCCAGGCAACGACCCCGGCGCGATCCAGCGTCAGCCGTAGCAACCAGCCGCGTTTCTCGGAGGGCTTGTCAAAGCCGTCGAAGACAAAGTTCCCCAAGCTGTAGATAACTGGACGGCCTCGGTAATACTCGGCCCCCTGAGTCACATGCGGATGTCCCCCGACCACCGCATCAGCACCGGCGTCAATCATCGCCCGTGCCAGCGCCTTCTGACGGGCATCGGGCAAGGGTTCACCCTCCCAACCCCAGTGCATGAACGGAATCACCAGGTCAGCGCCCGCCGCGCGTGCCGCACGGATCGCCGTAAGCACGTGGCTATCCTCGCTCCAAGCCACTCCCGGCCAAGTCGGACCGGCCTCGAACGAGCGCGGTTTGTACTCGTTATAACCAAGCACCGCCACACGCAAACCATTCCGCTCGATCCACAGCGGGCGATGCGCCGCCTCGAGATCGCGCCCGCCGCCAAAATACGGGATGCCGACAGCGTCAAGCCTGTCCATCGTTTCGACAAAAGCATCTTTGCCATAATCACCGGAATGATTGTTCGCCAAAGAAAGCGCATCGAAGCGCCCACGCAGCACGTCAATGACCCGCGGATGGGCGCGAAAGGCAAACAGTTTGTTCTCGAGCACCTTCCCGCCAGTCGCAATCGGGCACTCGAGGTTGCCGATGGTGAAATCGGCGTTGCGCAGTTCGGCGGCAAACGGTGCCAGAGGATCGCCGCCTGCGGCTACGGTCCGCCCCGGACCGTCGTCAAGCATGACATCGCCGACGAATACAAGGCGTAGCGCCTCACCCCATGCGCTCGACACCAGACTCATAACGAGCAGACCGACCACGAAGTTTTTCCGCCAAGCCATCATGCGCGGCCTCTGGGCAGCATTTCGCACCAGTACTGCAGTTCACCGTCACGCACCGGCTCATAGACATACTGCAAGCCGGTAAAGCCGTAAACTGCGCCACGTTTCGGCTGAGGAGGCGGGTAAGGAAAGGTCGCCTGATGCAGCAGCAGTGGCCCCTCATCGCGATCGGCATAGGTATAGATTTTTACTGCGGCCAACTCGGCCGGCTGGGTCTGCAGGACAACCCGGAACTGGAAATAGGAACCCACCCGCACACCGCGTTCACGCAGCGGATGGGCCGTCGGCTGCGCAGTGACCTGCCGCGTTTCGCCGCCATAGGTGTAATGACAGCGAACGTCAGCAGAGGCTTGCGTAAGCACACCCCCGAACAGCAGCGCGACGAAGGCGAAATGGCGAGCAGCGAACACGAATACTCCGGTCACTCAGGTTAAAAACGAGAGTATCGCCCTGCCTGCGAGCGATCGCAATGCACTCCACCGACTCTAACGCCAAGCAAGCAGGTACAAACGCTTACAGAACGCCGTCGTCCCCTCACCCCATTGCTGCGTTAACAGAGGCAGCAGGATCGCATCGATATTCTTCCCCGAACCAGACTGACTGACGGACACCATGAAACAACTGCTCCAACGTGCCACCCCTCTCGTCCTCGCCGCCGCACTGTCCGGTTGCGTAATCACGTCGGCGAGCGTCGGTTACAGTGATCCTTACTACGTGCGGCCCTATTACTCGCGCCCCGCACCGATCTACTACACCCCGCCACCCGCGATCATTGTGCCACCGCCGGTCTATGTCACCCCGGCTTACCCCCGGCACCACCATCGCTATCGTCACTGGTAATAACCCGACGATCGCCTGATGAAGCGTTAAGAAATCGGCGAGCGGGACTTAGCAAACGCCGCTCTGAACCCGTGACCTGACTCTCAAGACGATCGACGCGACAATCAGTTGCAGGCGGCTCAGCGACTGGCCTGCGCGGGCGTTTCACCGAGTTTGTGGGAGCTGTCGTGGTTTTGGCGGAGTTTCACTGCCGGCAAGGCAGCCAGACCAGCGTACGAGATACATGACGCGCAGCGCCGATCCAACCCATTCGACACCGCACCTCTTTGAGCCACCGTCAGATCAGGCGACCGGTGTCAGGCTCAATTGTTTTTGGCGCCCTGCTCAACCCAGGCACGCAAGGTCGCAACCTTATCCTTGGACAGGGTTTCCTTTCCGTGAGGCATCTTGATTGCCGGATTGGCGCGCCCTTCGACGAGCATGATGAGTACGCTCGACAGACTATCGCCCGGTTTGACGATACTGCCGTAGCGCGTGCCCTTCATCAGGGTTTCGTAGGTCGTCAAATCCAGCCCGCTGGCTACCGTACCCTGCCCGCTGGCGCCATGGCATTCAAGACAGTGCTGCTTGAGAATTGGCTGCACATCCGCTTTGAAACTGACCTGTTTCTGCCCGCATGCGCTCAATAATGTACAAGCAGTCAACAGTATCGCCATCCGTACCGAATTATTCATTGCAACCCCCTCCACAGAGCTGTTTCGGCCTCATCGGCCAAGCCTTCTTTCTCCATACTACAAACCGAACGCTCAGCCGTCCACCGCAATGCGTTTTTCCTTCATTAACACCATGAGCAAAAACGAGAAATAAGTCACCGACTCGGCCTGTCTGGGCAGGCAGAATATCAAACATGCGCCCATGACATTTGGCTTATTGGAGAGAGCGATGGATGTCACCCCCACTGTCACGCCCTACCCGACCGAAGACAAACTGCACACCCTCCTCGCCATCACGGCCGGCCTGATCTGGCTGAGCTTGACCATCGGCACGGTGGGACTCGTCTGGCTCTATGTCCTCTCCTTCTATGTGGTCGCGCTGGCCGCACACTCTTCGCTGATCGCCTTCCTGAAAGGCAATGCGGTCCGCATCGACCAGCACCAATTTCCCGACCTGGCTGATCGCATCGGGCACTGCTGCGAACGCCTGGGCATCACTTCCCAGCCCGAAGCGTACCTGATGAGCGGCAATGGCTTGCTCAACGCCTTTGCGACACGCTTCCTCCGCCGTTACTACATCATTCTCCTCTCGGACGTCGTTGATGCCCTGGAAGAACAACCCGACGCCATCAATTTTTACATCGGGCACGAACTCGGACATATTCACCGCAAACACATCGCGCATGGCTGGTGGCTCGCTCCGGCACTGTTTCTGCCCATCCTCGGCGCGGCCTATCGCCGTGCGCAGGAATACACCTGTGACCGCTACGGACTCGCCTGTTGCCCTGAGCGCAACCTGGCCCTGCAGGCCATCGCCGTCCTGGCTGCGGGGACGCGTCGCTGGAAGTCGCTCAATCAAATGGCCTTTCTCGACCAATGCCAGCACACCGGTGGTTTCTGGATGTCGCTCAACGAACTTCTCAGTGACTACCCCTGGCTGTGCAAGCGCATGGCCCAAGTCAGCCATACTGGCCATTTGCCCCCGCCCCGCCATCCTGCGGCCTGGCTGATCGCCCTGTTTCTGCCACGAGTCGGTCCGGGCGGCGCGGGATCGCGACTTATCGTTGTCGTGGCCATGATCGGCCTGCTGGCCGCAATCGCCTTGCCGGCCTACCAGGACTATACCCAGCGAGCCTCGATCAGCAGCGCATTTCAGTTCGGCGATTCGCTAACCCGTTCAACCGCAACTTTCTATGAACAGCACGGCACTCTCCCGCCAAGCCTCGACCAGTTCGGGAACACACAACCACCCCAAGTACATTCTGCCAGCCTGAATCAGCGCAACGGTGAAATCACCATGCACCTCGATTCGGGCAAACGCATCGTCTACACACCGAGACTCGTCGCCGGCCAGGTGAACTGGTCGTGCAAAACCGATCTGAGCAAAACGCACATTCCGCGCGAGCCACCCTGCGAACCGGCGACTGCACTGGCGACAGGCAAACCGGAATAATCCCGAGCATCCCCCAGGCACGGCACACACCGATCGCCTCTTGATCGATGTGTCCGCACGCCATCTGGGTCTGCTGCCACGCGACACAGGCCAGTCAAGCGCCCCTGCGACTCAGACCGGCAGGGCGGTTCGGTCAATCACCTGGCGAAGCACAAAGCTCGAATGCACTCCGGTCACTCCATCGATGCGCGTGATCCGGTTGAGCAGCAGCGCCTGAAATGCATCCATGTCCTCGACCACGACCTTGAGCTGATAATCAGCATCCTGGCCGGTGATCAACAAGCATTCGAGCACCTCCGGCAACGCCTCAACCGCCTCCTCGAAGTGCCGGAAGCGCTCAGGCGTATGCTCATCCATCGAAATATGGATCAAAGCCATCAGCGTATAGCCAAGCGCCTTGGCATTGACCAACGCACGATACCCCGTGAGGATCCCGGATTCTTCCAGCGCCCGTACACGGCGCAAACAGGGAGACGGCGAAAGCCCAATGCGGTCGGCCAAATCCTGATTACTGATGCGTGCGTTCTCCTGCAGCGCGCGCAGGATCATGCGATCGTATCGATCAAGTTCCATCAAATTGCCCCCAATCAAATATATCAGCAACAAAATTCCACATAACAAATTCTTTGTGGCATATTATTGCTTAAAAAGCATTAAACGCGACAAAATACGCAATCAACTGCCTTGCGCTTTTCGCTATGATTACCCCTATATCATCGCACAGTGCACACGTCAGGAGTCAGTCATGATGCTCAGCAACCCCTCAAGCAAGTATGTCGCCTTCCCGCCGGTCAAGCTCGAAAACCGCCAATGGCCTGGGAAAACGATCACCAGCGCCCCGATCTGGATGAGCACCGACTTGCGCGACGGCAACCAGGCACTGTTCGAGCCGATGAACGGCGAGCGCAAGATGCGTTTGTTCAAGGCATTGTGCGCCGCCGGCTTCAAAGAGATCGAAGTCGCCTTCCCTTCCGCGTCGCAGACCGACTTTGATTTCGTGCGCAAGCTGATCGAAGAAAGGCACATTCCGAATGACGTGACCATTGAGGTACTCGCCCCGGCGCGTGAACCGCTCATCCGGCGCACTATCGAATCCCTCGCCGGAGCACGGCGAGCCATCGTGCACATCTACAACGCAACCTCCAAGCCATTCCGGGAAATTGTCTTCGGCCTGAGCCGTGCCGAAGTGGTTCAGATGGCAGTATCTGCGGTCACCCTGGTACGCGAACTGACCGACGCTCACCCGGAAACCGAGTGGGTACTCGAATACAGCCCGGAGAATTTTACCGCCACCGAGCTCGACTTCGCCCTGGAAGTATGCAACGCCGTCACCGACGCCTGGCAGGCCACCCCGGAGCGCAAGATCATTCTCAACCTGCCAACCACGGTGGAAATGGCCACCCCCAATGTTTACGCCGATCAGATCGAGTGGATGCATCGCAACCTTGCGCGTCGCGACAGCATTCTGCTCAGCCTGCACCCACACAACGATCGAGGCACCGCGGTTGCCGCTGCCGAACTCGGCCTGATGGCGGGTGCCGATCGCGTCGAGGGTTGCCTGTTCGGCAACGGCGAACGCACCGGCAACGTCGACCTCGTCACCCTGGCACTTAACCTTTATACGCAGGGCGTCCACCCCGGCCTCGACTTCTCCGACATCAACGCCGTTGCGCGTTGCTATGAGCACTGCACCCAACTCCCCATCCACCCGCGCCACCCCTACGTCGGCGACCTCGTTTTCACCGCCTTCTCGGGCTCGCATCAAGATGCCATCAAAAAAGGCTTTGCGGTCCAGAAACCCGAAGCACACTGGAACATGCCCTACCTGCCGATTGACCCGGCAGACCTCGGCCGCACCTACGACTCGGTAATCCGCATCAACAGCCAATCAGGCAAAGGCGGGATTGCCTACCTGCTCGAGACCGAATATGGGATCGTCATGCCGCGACGCCTGCAGGTCGAGTTTTCGGGCGTGGTCCAGCGTCATGCCGACACCCATGGCGGGGAAATCGACGCCGCAGCCATCTGGACACTGTTCTCGAGCACGTACCTCGAAACGCGTGCGCCACTGGCCTACGTTGAACACCATCTGTTCGAGGCCGATAGCAAGCAAGGGATCCGACTCACCGTCCGGCATAAAGGGGAACAGCACGTTCTGACCGGCGCAGGCAATGGCCCGATCGACGCTGCCGTCCACGCGATCAGCCAGCTCGGCATCCCGCTGCACGTTCGCAGTTACGAGGAGCGCTCGATGGGCAAGGGCGAAGACGCCCGGGCCTGCGCGTTTGTCGAAGTTGCTCAAAACGGCGGCGATCGCGAGTGCTACGGCATCGGCATCGACGCCAACATCGTGACTGCCTCGCTGCGCGCCTTGATCAGCGGGGTTAACCGCCTGGCGATTCCATAACGCAGGCCCTCGCCGGCCGGGCTACGGGCCGGCGGTCAGCGGGATGTGCGACGGGCCGGGCAGGGGCGTGATAGAATCGCCCCCTTCCCGCAGCCATCCGATTGATCTTCAATATGTTCTCCGGAATCATCGGCG
>CAZHFS010000138.1:0-7196 GCA_964531885.1 uncultured Propionivibrio sp. | reverse complement strand
TGCCCGGTTGGCGCTACGTTCAAACACACTGACGGAACCGTTCTGGTAAATGGAGATCGTTGTGTCGGGTGCGCTTACTGTGTGCAGGCATGTCCATACGACGCGCGCTTTATCAATCACCACACGGGCAAAGCAGATAAATGCACCTTCTGTAGCCATCGCGTGGAGGCCGGGTTGTTACCTGCGTGTGTGGAAACATGTGTTGGAGGCGCGCGTATCTTTGGGGATGCCAACAACCCAGATAGCGAAATTAGCAAGCGACTCAAGGCAGCCGGTAGCACTCTGCGTGTGCTGAAACCAGAGGCTGGGACACAGCCTAATGTGTTCTATATCGGACTCGACGAAAGCCTGACAGGGCATGTCAAGGGAACGTCCGCCGCCGACATGATGTGGCGCCCTAGCCATCAGAGGGGATGAACATGGCAACAACTGTCGAAATACTCGGCTTTGCCCGTGGTCCTGACTGGCTGCCATGGGCAGTGCAGTACTTTTTCCTGATCGGCATCTCCTGCGCGGCGTTTTTCATTTCTCTTCCCGGCCTCGTCTGGCAACGCCCTGAGTGGCGCCTTCTCTCGCGCTTCGCCCTTCTTGCCGCACTGATTAGCGGGCTGACCGCACCGGTCGCGCTATTGGCCGACCTTCACCAACCAGGACGATTCATCAACTTCTATCTGCACCCGAACTTCGGTTCATGGATGGCTTGGGGATCGTTCTTCATTCCACTCTACATCGGCGGACTACTGCTCTATACCTGGTTATGCCTGCGCCCCGTCTTCATGCAAAAAAGTCTGGAATGCGAACGCTTTGCTGAACTCTATCGTCGCCTAGCCTATGGCGGTCAGCGGAACACACAAGCAATCGCCTTGGCCGCAATGGCAACCACACTCGGGGCATGCTTATTATTGCTCTACACCGGCATGGAAACGATGGTAGTCAGCGCCCGGATACTGTGGAATACCCCAGTTTTGCCCTTGTTATTCCTAAGCACAGCATTCGTCGGTGGAATCGGAATGACGCTACTGGTTGCCGCACTGAACGGGCGCAATGACGTAGCGCCACAACTCAATCGATGGTTGGCATACAGCCTCACTGCAACTTTCGCGTTGCTGTTTCTGTGGGGAGGTATTGCGCTATCTGGAGCGTCTGCGCATACCGCCGAGGCATTAGCAGCGTTGTCCGGATCGAGTTTATGGTCAACCACTGGCCTCTGGTTTCTCACCACGTCGCTGATCTGCCTTTGGCTTGCCATCAAGCGCCCAGGCTCTCTGTGGCCTGCTGCACTGCTAGCGCTCCACACAGCATGGGTGCTCCGCTGGATCGTCTTCATTGGAGGCCAAGGCATCCCAAAAATGGGTAGCACCTGGTTCTCTTATTCGCTCAGCATTGGTACCGAAGGGGTGCTTGGCATTGTCGGATCCCTTGGTCTTGCATTGTTCCTGTACATCGTCCTGACCGGCTTGCTGCCGTGGGATGAGCGTGCAGAGGCTTGAGGAACACGAAATGGAAATTAACAAACGCCGACAACTTTTGGCCGCAGGCGGTCTGGTCGCCTTCTCCGCAGGTTACTCCGAAACGGCCAGCCGCGTCGCCGGCAAACTGCTCGGCCGCGATACCCCCAAACACCGTACAGCTGGCGACGCGCCCTCGCCGGAATACAGGATAGACGCTCAGGGCCGCGTAGAGCTTAATCCAGCACAACAGGTCTGCTATTCGGTATGTCTGGGATGCACCACACAATGTGGGGTGCGGGTTCGTCTCGATCGTGCTACTGGCAAGGTGCTGCGTGTGTCTGGAAATCCCTACAGCCCATTGTCCACCGACCCACACCTTCCGCTAAAAACCAGTGTCCGTGAGAGTTTTTTGGCCGTGTCATCTTACGGTGAACGTGGTCTTGACGGTCGCTCGACTGCGTGCGGACGGGGCAACGCGATTGCCCAGCAACTTGATTCACCCTATCGTGTGCTCCAACCTCTCAAGCGCGTTGGTCCTCGAAATTCCGGGCACTGGGAACCAATCAGCTTCGAGCAATTGATTCGGGAGGTCACGCAGGGTGGCAACTTGTTTGGCGAAGGTCATGTCGATGGACTAGCCGCTTTACGTGACCTCAAGACACCGATCGATCCGGCGCAACCCGAACTCGGCCCAAAGGTTAACCAAGTGGTTGCATTGTCGAGCGTCAATGACGGCCGTGAAGGCTTCGCCCGCCGCTTCATCCAAAAATCCTACGGAACGCTCAACTTTGTCGGCCACGGCTCATACTGTGGCGGTTCGTATCGGTCAGGCTCAGGCGCACTGTTCGGTAATCTGAAAACGATGCCGCATGCCAAGCCCGATTTCTCGAACGCCGAATTCGTTCTATTCGTCGGCACTGCGCCTGGAAATGCCGGCAATCCATTTAAACGTACCGGCGCCTTGGTTGCAAAAGGCCGCACAGAAGGCAAACTGTCTTACGTCGTAGTCGACCCAGTCATGACCCATGCCGACAATCGCGCCAGCAGAGACCGCGGTCGTTGGGTACCGATTCGCCCTGGTACGGATGGCGCCATGGCCATGGCGATCATTCGCTGGCTGTTCGACAACGAGCGCATCGACCGACGTTTTCTAGCCAATCCCAACGCGAAGGTCGCAAGCGACTATAACGAGCCCTCATTCTCGAATGCCACCCATCTAGTGATTGTCGAACCAGGCCATCCACGTGAGGGCAGAATGTTGCGCGCCTCGGACATCGGTATCGCGATCCCAGCGGAGCAACGTTACAAGGATTCCGACGCCTTTGTTTGTTGCGATGCAAGCGGACAGCTCATTGCTCACGACCGTGCGACTCAGCCGGCGGAGCTTTTCGTGGAGCGTAATGTAGAAATCGATGGTCGTTCGATTCGGGTGAAATCATCCCTCCAACTCTTACGCGAAGAAGCGACAAGTCTGGACCTGGGTGCGTATTCCACTGCCTGCGGAATACCGACAGCGACCCTTGCCGGATTAGCACAGGAACTGGCATCCCATGGAAAGCGCGCATCCGTCATCACCCATGGCGGGATGATGAGTGGCGCCGGGTTCTACAACGCATATGCGCTGATGAGTATCAACGCATTGCTTGGCAACCTGAACTGGAAAGGCGGCTTCGTCGCCAATGGAGGTGGTTTCCGGGACGACGGCGAAGGTCCCAGGTACAACCTCGATACGTTTCCCGGTATGGTCCAACCCAAGGGAACGCCATTAGGGCGTAATGTGCCCTACGAAAAAAGCAGCGAATTTAGCAAGCGAAAGGCGGCTGGAACACCTTATCCGGCAGAGGCGCCGTGGTTTCCGAACGCCCCGGGGCTGACAACTGAAATCTTGCCGGGAGGACTCGGCGGATACCCCTATGCCATGAAAGCCCTGATTCTTTGGTCAGCGAATCCGCTGTATGGCATACCCGGCCTGCGACAGCGCATTGCAAAGGACTTGGCCGATACAAAGAAACTCCCGCTGGTCATTTCCATCGACCCTTTTATCAACGAAAGTAATGCCTTTGCTGACTACATCGTCCCCGATTCATTGCTGTACGAGGGGTGGGGCTGGGTGGGTGCCTGGAACGGTGTGCCGACAAAGGCAATGAATGCCCGCTGGCCAATCGTTGAGCCAAAAGCAGCGAAAACAAAAGACGGTGAAAACATCGGCATGGAGACGTTTTTTATCGCACTCGCCAAGGAAATGAAACTCCCTGGATTTGGCGACGCGGCAATTGCCGATGCCGACAAAAACGTCTATCCCCTGCGTACCCCGTCCGATTGGTATCTGCGTGCCGGCGCTAACGTAGCTTGGCTGGGTAAGGAACCTGTCGGCGATGCCACGGAGGAAGATCTGTCTTTTTCAGGTGTCGAGCGTATTCGGCCGCTGTTGGAGAAAACTCTTAAACCTGAGGAAGTCGCAAAAGTCGCCTTCTTGTACAGCCGGGGTGGTCGCTTTCAGCCCGGTAAAGATGCTTTCGCTGAAAACAATCCCGAGTGGATGAACAATCAGATGAAGGCCATGTGCCACTTGTGGAACGAGAATATCGGCAGCTCCAAAAACAGCCTTTCAGGTAACCCCTTAACCGGTTGTGCTGCTTGGCGTGAAGCATCGTTTGCCGATGGTACGGCGATGCGCCACATTTTTCCGGCAAAACAATGGCCGCTCCTGCTCGTTAGCTACAAGTCAGCCTTGCAGAGCCCACATTCGATTGGCGTAACCCGACTGTTACAACTTCATCCAGAAAACCCCGTTCTGATTCACCCGGATGATGCCTCCAAATTACATTTGCAGACAGGCGACCTGGCTGAAATCATGACGCCAGGGCGAGCCGTCAAGGCACGCGTCACGGTTCATGCCGGTGTGATGCCTGGGGTGGCGGCATTCGAACACGGGTATGGACACCGAGAACTTGGAGCGAGGGCGCATCTAATCGGCGCTCAACGACAACCCCAGAACCCGAAACTTGGTGCCGGAGTCAATTTAAACGACATTGGAATCATTGACCCCACCCGACAGGACCGTGCGCCATGGGTCGACGCTGTATCCGGCGCATCAGTCCGTAATGGCCTGCCGGCAAAAATCCGGCGTGCTTGAGGAATCGTTAATCCAAGGCCGCAGGGTCAGCGCGCAGCATTAAGCGCGCAAGCTCGGCGGCCGAGGAAATGCCCATTTTTTCCATGACGTGCTGGCGGTGGATGTGCACGGTCTTCTCGCTAATCAACAAAGCTGACGCGATTAGCTTGTTCGGTTCGCCTTTAGCAACATAGCGAGCAACTTCGGCCTCGCGCGGAGAGAGGGTTCGCAATCGTTGGCAAATTGCCTCTCGGCGTTGCGATTCAGAGAGCATTTCGGCACTTCGTCTGACTGCAGCAGCTACCCCGTCGAGTAAGACCTGATCGCGAAACGGCTTCTCGATAAAATCTATCGCACCCATTTTCATCGCTTGAACGACCATGGAAACGTCTGCGTGGCCAGTCAGAAACAGAATCGGCAGGGAGATGTTCCGTTCGCGCAAAACCTGTTGCAGTTCTAAGCCGCTCATTGTCGGCATGCGGATATCGAGTAGTAAGCATGACGGACAATTCGGATGAGACACCGTTTCCAGAAATTCTTCGGCAGAGGCATAGAGGCAAACATGCCATCCGACCGATTCAAGAAGGAAGCGCAACGCGCGACGCAAAATTGGATCATCGTCCACGACGTGAACGATGCCCTGCTCAAGGTGATGATTCATGGCTAGGTAATTGGAAAGAGAAACACATCCCGACGCCGTCAGCATTCGTCTCGGCCCACAAGCGACCGCCGTGGGCTTCAACGATGCTCTTACAGATTGGCAAACCTAGACCAAGGCCGTCAGGCTTTGTGGTAAAAAAAGGCTCGAACAGGTGCTCTCGCTGCGCTGTTTCCAGCCCTATCCCTCGGTCAACCACCTGTACGATGACTCGGTTATCGGAGTGCGCCAAAGAGATTAGTATCTTGTGGCGATTGTTTGGTAAGCCGCGCGTCGCATCAATGGCATTTTTAATCAGATTGAGGATGACTTGCTGGATCTGCAAGGCATCGCACCATGCAACGAACTTGGCATCCGAGGAAGGTTCTATCGCGATCTCCGGACGGTCTACCATTAAACCAAGTACCAGCCGACGGGTTTCCTCTGCGAGCGTCACAAGGTCTATCGATTCACGGACGGCAATTCTTTTTCGGGCGAAATGGCGGATCCGCCTTACGACACCACTAGCGCGCTCTGCTTCGCCAGAGATTTCATGGCATGCTTCTCGCAGCGCTTGCGGCGTGAGCGAACCCAATTCTTCACGCCGAAGTACGCTGTTGGCGTAGATCCCAATACTGGTGAGCGGCTGGTTGATCTCGTGGGCAAGGCTGCTGGATAGCTCGCCAAGAATCGACAGGCGGGACAGATGATCCATTTTTTCTTGGTTTTCCTGTGCGCGGCGTTCAGCCTCTTCACGGGCACGGAGAGATGCGGCCAGTTCGCGAGTGCGTAGCTGAACCAAATGTTCCACGCGCACTGTGTGCACAATCCAGGCGAACAAGACGGCCAATACGCCAAGCATCCAAGGCCAGAAACGACGTGCAAAGCTCTCGAGCGTAATCTCTCGTAAGTATGCGTATTGGCCCACGCGCAGTTCCCGGTAGAGATCCTGTACCGATTGATAGTCACGGGGGATGGACCAACTCACTTGATCCTGGTTTTCCGGTATGGCCAGCAAAACCCGGGCAATCGATTTGGCCAGTGCCGGATCAAGACGCCGCGTCACGGCGATTGGCCAATCTGGGTAAAGCGACGAGGACAGCGCGCAGTCAAATCCCTCTACGGACCGAGGCGACAACACGCGAAAATCACTCATGTTTAGTAACCCCTCAGCGGCCAGTTGTTCAGGTAAGCAGGCACGAACCACGCCGGCGTCCACTTCACCTTGCCTGACGGCTTCAATAATCCGTTGCATCGGTAATCCAAGAAAACGGACCTCATGAATAGCCGATTCGGGATCGACACCCTCACGCAGCATTTCACGCGCAGCGATCAAATACCCACCGAATGCTTCCGGTGCAACTGCAGCGATTTTGCGCCCGACAAGGTCGCTAAGATGGGTGAGATCAGTACGCTCGGCTCTCGCTAAAACGACGGAGCCAAGCGCCATCCCATTGCGAGCAGCGTGTTTCGATTGGAGAGTTGCTATCCGACTCAAGCCGAACTCGGATTCGAGAGAAACGTAGTATCCGGGATTCGTGATAACTAGATCGACGTTATCATCCGCAATCGCCTGCTTGAGCCCTTCGGCGTCATAGCTGGTGAGTCGAAACCCATGGCCAGGTAGCGCCCGATTCAGCGTATCAATCATCGGCGCCCAGTCAAGGATTGCAGCGCGTTCCCCCTGGTATGCGAAGACTCCGATCAACACTTCTTCGGCAGGTCTGCTCCATGAAGGTAGTGAAGTAGCTACGAGGAGTAGGAAAACGAGCCTTTGGAGGTATCTCATACGAGATGATTGTACCCGTGCCTATAGGGTAGCAACGTGATTTGTGGCTTGCATATAGAAGGGTCAGAGCACTAATGGATTCAAATCTGCCGCCGTGTTGATTTACGCTCTGCTTAGCCATGGGAACTGCCTGCCATCACTGGCTGGTTCTCGGCCATTGCTGCCGTTGAACCTGAGGTGAAACTCGGTCGGCAACGTGGCGGT
>CAZHFS010000137.1:0-7199 GCA_964531885.1 uncultured Propionivibrio sp. | reverse complement strand
TACTCGGCACGCGTGGGGAAAATCCCCTGATCTGCATCGGCATCAACCCCTCGACCGCGGAGCCCGACAACCTCGACAACACTCTCAAGTCCGTCTCCCGCATAGCCGGCGGCAACGGCTTTGACTTCACTCCCCGCGGATGCGCGGATGAACAGTCCTTTCCAGGCGCTGCCTTCCTGGCGCGGGCTGCCAAAGCGATTGGTCACCGTGCCGCGGGCCGGTAGGCGTAAGTGTCCCTGGAGGCTCGGGAAGTTCCCGCTGGCGCTGGCATCGGGCGATTTGTCGTTGTCGAGTTCCCGGTCGGCAGGGCGTGCAGATGGAGTGGACGGGGTTCCCGGGCGGGAGGTGGCCGGTCGGCTCGTTTCCCGTCGCGCTGCTTCGCGCTGTGCCGCCTCCCGTTGAGCGGCCTCCCGGCGGGCTGCCTCGCGTTGCTGAGCGGCAATGATGCGGTTGAGTTTGTCGATAAGTTGGGTGAGCTGCTTTTCGTCGCGTTGCAGGTTGCCGATTTCCTTGCGCTGCGTGACGAGTTGCGTCGACAGCTGATCGAGCATGCCCTTGCGCTGGCTGCGCTGGCCGAGGAGCTTTTCGTGCTGGTGCTTCTGCTTGTTTTCCACCGCGGCAAGTTCGTCGGCGCGTTCGCGTGTTTGTGCGGCAATCGCCTGTTTGCGGCGCAGCGTTTCCGCCAGTTCTTCGGCCAAATCGCGGCGGGCCTGGCCAATGGCAGCGAGATAGTAGAGATCACGGGCCGCCTGGTGCGGGTCATCACCGTTCAGCAGGAGGCGCAGGGCATCGACTTGGCCGGTCAGGTACTGACGGTAGGCAAGGCGTTCGATCTGCGCTTGCTGTGTTTTCAGATGCGTTTCGAGTTCGCGGGACTGCGTCCCAAGGTCCTTCAGGGTATTCTGCAGATGCTGGCGCTGGTGGCCGAGTTGATAGAGCTCGCGCTGGGTTGTCGAAATGTCCTGCTCGATGCTTTTGAGCTGGTCGGCTGCCGTGGCGCGCTTGCCTTCGGTGCTCGCCATCTCCTTGCGCAAGGCGTCGATCTGGCCGCGCAACTCTTTGAGGTCGCCACGTTTCTCCTCGACATCGCTGCGCGAAGCACGCTTGTCCTGTGCCGCGACTTGGTCGGCAAGGCCGGAGATCAGGGCAGTGACGAGTAGACATACCCGTGCGCTATGGCGCAGGAAACTGCCGGCACGGGGCAGTGAGATGGGGCTACAGGCAAAGAGAGGTAAGAGGCGTATCATGTCGGTAAGGCGGGGGTTCCTGCGGGGCGGTTCCCGGGAACGGAATTATTTTATAATGATTCATTCTTCTTCACGAGTCAGAGCGCTGTGGCCATTCAAGTAAACCTCATCGATAAGCAGGAACACATCGAGCAGGCCGCTCGTGCGCTCAAGTCGATTTCGCATCCCCTGCGCCTGAAAATCCTGTGCGTGATTGGCGATCAGGAGGCGTGCGTGCAGGAAATCGTCGAAGCGGTCGGGACCTCGCAGAGCAATATCTCCCAGCATCTCGCGATCTTGCGCGAAAAAGGCATCCTGATGACTCGCAAGGATGCCAATCGTGTTTACTATCGTGTTGGCGACGGGCGTACGCTGCAGTTGATCGGCATGATGCGCGAAGTGTTCTGCGGCAGCTGAGCGCGCCTGATTTTTTCATCTTTTTTTATTTCCGCCGTTTTTTGGAGTGTGTCTTGGAATTCATTCAGCAAAACATGTTCATGATCGCCGTGGCCCTGATCAGTGGCACGATGCTGCTGGTCTTGTCGGTGCGCCGTCCGGGCGGTCATAACCCCGTGACTCCGAACCAGGCGATCCAGCTCATTAACCGCGAAGATGCTTTTGTCATCGACGTGCGCGAGCAGGCCGAGTACGTTGCGGGCCACGTCGCCGACGCACGCCATATTCCGCTTGCGGATCTCGAAGCGCGGGCTGCCGATCTCGACAAATACAAGGCCGGACCGGTGATCGTCGTCTGCCAGACCGGTGTGCGCAGCAATGGTGCCTGCAAGACGCTCGAAAAACTCGGGTTTGCCAAGGTGCATAATCTGCAGGGCGGAATCGCGGCCTGGGCTGAAGCCGGGTTGCCACTCAAGAAAGGGGCGCGCAAATGAGCACCCAGCCGCGTGTGGTGATGTATTCAACGGCTGTTTGCCCGTATTGCGTGCGTGCCGAGAACCTGCTGCGCTCGCGTGGCGTGGTCGAGATCGAGAAAATTCGGGTTGATCTTGATCCTGCCCTGCGAGACGAAATGATGGCGCGTACGGCGCGCCGTACCGTGCCGCAGATCTTTATTGGCGACAACCACGTCGGCGGTTGCGACGATCTGGTCGCACTTGATCAAGCGGGCAAGCTGCAACCCTTGCTTGCCGGTGTGACGGCTTGAAGCATAAGCATTTTTTAAAATAACCAACCAGGAAGAATTCACCATGAATCAGGAAGCAGCGCCGTCGTTCGCCATTGAGAAGCTCTATGTCAAGGACATCTCCCTTGAAGTGCCGAATGCCCCCGAAATTTTCCTCGAAAGCGAAGGGCCGGAAATCGGCATCCAGTTGCAGACTGCTGTCGCGGCGCTCGGCGATGACGCGTATGAAGTGACTCTGACCACCACCGTGACCGCCAAGCTCGGCGAAGAGAAAACCGTGTTTCTGGTTGAAGTCGGTCAGGCTGGTATCTTCCGCGTGCGCAATGTGCCCGAAGACAATATGGCGCCGTTGCTCTCGATTGCCTGCCCCAACATTCTCTTCCCCTATGCTCGCGAAGTCGTTTCCGACATCGTGTCGCGTGCCGGATTTGCGCCGGTGGTGCTCCAGCCGGTGAATTTTGAAGCCCTGTATGCGGCCCGTCTTGAGCAGGCCGCAGCCGAAGCCGCCGCAGCGGAACAGGCCACCGTACAGTAAGCGGCGCAAGGGGGTGCCATGACCAAGCGACTGCTCTCCGTGCTGCTCCTCGCCCTCCTGCCCGGGGTGGCGACGGCGATCGATTACCGCAGTGTGAGCAGCGCAACGGTGCTCTATGACACCCCTTCGCAGCGCGGTGCCAAGCTCTTCGTCATCCAGCGCGATACGCCGGTCGAGATCGTGGTCAATCTCGAAGGCTGGGCCAAGGTGCGGGACGCTGAAGGCGGTCTGGCCTGGATCGAGCGCAAGTTCCTGGCCGAGAAGCGGACGGTGATCGTACGCGCCGAGCATGCCGAGGTGCGACAGCGTCCGGAGGACGCGGCGCCGCTCGCCTTTTCGGCGGAAAAAGGCGTCGTGCTCAATTTCCTTGAGAACCTCCCGGGCGGTTGGGTCAAGGTACAGCACCGAGACGGTGCGACAGGCTGTGTGCGTGCCAGCCAGATCTGGGGCGGTTGATTGAAGCTGTCGGTGCTTGCAGCCGGTGCCTGGGGTACCGCGCTGGCGATGAGTTTCGCCCGTCAGCATGAGGTGACGCTGTGGGCGCGCGATCCTGAACACGTGGCGGAGATGCAGCGCGATGGCGAGAATGCGCGCCTGCTGCCTGGTTTTCCCTTGCCCGATAGCTTGCGCCTGACCTCCGATTTCGCTGCTGCGATTGCCGGCGCGGAACTCCTTATTCTGGCCACCTCGCTGGCGGGTTTGCGGCCGACGCTGCACGCGCTGCGCACAGCGCAATGTACGAGCCCCTTGCTTTGGGTGTGCAAGGGGCTGGAGGCCGGGACTGCCTTGCTCCCGCATCAGGTGGTGGCCTCCGAACTTGGCGATGCCGCGGTGTGCGGGGTGCTGACCGGCCCCAGCTTCGCCGAGGAAGTGGCGCGAGGCTTGCCGCTGGCAATTACCTTGGCGGCCAATGAGGCCGGTTTTGCCGAGTCGGTTGCGCGCGAACTGCACAGTCCGCGCTTCCGTATCTACGCCAACGACGATCTTTTGGGCGCCGAGGTCGGCGGCGCGGTGAAGAACGTCATGGCCATTGCCACCGGGATATGCGACGGTCTGGGGTTTGGCCTCAATGCGCGGGCCGCACTGATCACCCGCGGTCTGGCCGAAATTTCCAGGCTGGGGGTCGCACTCGGCGGAAAACCGGCGACCTTCATGGGGCTGGCCGGCATGGGTGACCTCATCCTGACTTGTACCGGCGATCTCTCCCGTAACCGCAAGGTTGGCCTGGCGTTGGCCACCGGCAAGCCGCTGGCCCAGATTCTGCACGACCTTGGGCATGTGGCCGAAGGCGTCAGCACGGCCCGCGAGGTAAGCCGACTGGCCGGGCGGCTGGGCATCGAAATGCCGATTACCCAAGCCGTTGATGCCATGTTGCACGACGGGGTGCCGGCCCCCGCTGCCGTTGAAGCGCTGCTCAGTCGGGAGCCCAAGCGCGAATTCTGCTGACGGGGTTCTCCGCCCAGCGCGGCAAAGCGTCTAAGCGCTCCCTGCGTAGGCAAGTTGCCGCCAGGCTTCGAACACCGTCACGGCGACTGCGTTGGACAGGTTCAGGCTGCGTTGGCCTGGGCGCATCGGCAGGCGCAGGCGCTGATCCTCGGGGAAAGTCGCCAGCAATTCGCCGGGCAGGCCGCTGGTCTCGCAGCCAAAGACAAACACATCGTCCGCCTGGAAAACAGGTGCATCGAAACGGCGGGAGGCGCGCGTGGTCATGGCGAACAGGCGGCGGCCGGCCAGTGCCTGCTGGCAGGCGGACCAGTTGGCGTGGCGTTGCACGCAGGCAAACTCGTGGTAATCGAGTCCGGCGCGCTTAAGTTGCCGGTCCTCCCAGCGAAAGCCGAGCGGTTCAACGAGGTGCAGTTCGGCGCCCGTATTGGCGCAGAGACGGATCGCATTGCCGGTGTTGGGCGGGATTTCGGGTTGGAACAAAACAACGGCGATCATGCCAGAACCCCGTTCCAGGAAATGGTTTTGTTTGGTGAATCAGTTAGAATCATGTGATTAGCGTAACAATCTATAAACAACTGGAGCTTAGCCGGGTGCCCTATGGTTCGGCCGGAGAAAATCCGTCTCGGTGATCTGCTCATTCAGCAAGGTTTGCTGAATGATGAGCAGCTCAAATTCGCGCTTGACGAACAAAAGCGTAGCGGTCGCAAGCTGGGGCGTATTGTCGTCGAAAGCGGCTTTGTCACGGAAGAGGCAATTTCCAAGGCATTGGCCGGCCAGTTGCGCATCCCCTACATCGACCTCAAACTCTACAGTCCTCGCCAGGAAAGCCTGAAACTGCTGCCCGAGGCGCAGGCGCGCCGCTTCCGGGCCGTGGTGCTTGACGAAGAGGGTGGCAAACTGCGCGTTGGCTTTGTCGATCCGACAGACCTGGCGGCCTATGACGAGATCGTGCGCATCACCCGGCGCCAGATCGAGCCTGCCGTGGTTGGCGAGACCCAACTGCTGGCCCTGATCGACCGCGTCTATCGGCGGACCGAGGAAATCAGCGGTCTGGCGCGCGAGCTGACCGCCGATCTCGGCGACGTGCCGGTCGAATTCGGCGAGCTTTTTGGCGCAGCACCGGGCGCCGAAGAAGCGCCGGTGGTCAAGCTGCTGCAGACGGTGTTCGAAGAGGCGATGCGTTCACGCGCGTCCGACATCCACATCGAGCCGCAGGAAAAAGCGCTGCGCGTGCGCTTTCGTATCGACGGCGTGCTGCATGTGCAGATGGAGGCCGATGCCAAGATCGCTTCGGCCCTGGCCCTGCGCCTGAAGCTGATCTCCGGGCTCGACATCTCCGAGAAACGCCTGCCACAGGACGGCCGCTTTGCGATCAAAGTGCGCAACACCATGGTCGATGTGCGTATCTCGACCATGCCGACGCAGTTCGGCGAGTCGGTGGTCATGCGTCTGCTCAACCAGAACACCGGCCTCTTGGGTCTTGACCGCCTGGGCATCCCGACCGCGATGCTCGAACGCCTGCGCCACTGCGTGCGCCGCCCGAGCGGCATGGTGCTGGTTACCGGCCCGACCGGGAGCGGCAAGACGACGACGCTGTATGCCGCGCTCTCCGAACTCAATACCACCGAAAAGAAGATCATCACCGTCGAGGATCCGGTCGAATACCGTCTGCCGGGAATCAACCAGGTGCAGGTGCACGAAAAGATCGACCTGTCCTTCGACCGTGTGCTGCGCTCGGCCTTGCGCCAAGATCCGGACATCATCCTGGTCGGCGAAATGCGCGACCAGACCACTGCCGAGATCGGCATGCGCGCGGCGATCACCGGGCACATGGTGCTGTCGACGCTGCACACCAACGACGTGGTGTCGACGCCGATCCGCCTGCTCGACATGGGCGTGCCGCGCTACATGGTCGCCCTGTCGCTGCAGCTCGTTGTCGCCCAGCGCCTGGTACGCGTCGTTTGCGAAAACTGTGCCGAGCCGTATACGCCGGCGCCGCACGAGCACGAATGGCTGCGTTTTGAACTCGGCGACGCCGTCGACCGCCAGCGCTACGTCCATGGGCGCGGGTGCGTGCATTGCGGCGGGACGGGCTACCAGGGACGGACCGGTGTCTACGAGATGCTCGAAATGACAACCGAGCTCGTCGAGGCGATCAATAGCGACGACACCGGCCGCTTCGTGCAGGCCGCCCGCCGCCAGATGGCCGGCGAAACCCTGCGCCGCGACGCCGTGCGCCAGGTCGTGCGCGGCCGGACGACGATTGAAGAAGCGATGCGCATCAGCAACCAGTTCGAGGATTGAGGGGGGTGTTTAACCACGACGAACACAACGGGCACAACGAAATGCAAATGCTTGATTGCCCAGAAAGCTTGATCGCACGTGTCTTGGACTGTGCGTTCGAGGTGCATAAGGAGCTTGGGCCTGGATTGCTAGAGTCGGTGTACGAACAGGCGTTGGCGCTCGAATTGTCACTGCAGGGCATCGCGTTTGAGCGTCAAGTTGAGGTTCCGGTCGTCTATAAACAGCAGAATCTCGGTCTTGGGTTTCGTGCGGATATCGTTGTTGGCAAGTGCTTGTTACTGGAGTTGAAAGTGGTTGAGGAACTCATGCCGGTGCATCTGGCGCAGGTCATGACTTATCAGCGCTTATTGGGGCTCAAGCGAGGCTTGCTGCTCAATTTCAATAAGCGCTTGCTGAAAGAAGGGATCCGGCGTGTCGCTCTTTGATTGTCGTTGTGCCCGTTGTGTTCGTTGTGGTTAAAAACAACCTTAACCATGCCCACCTACACCTATAAAGCCCGTAACGCCGCTGGTCAGCTTGCCGAGGGGGCGCTCGAGGGCGCCTCGGC
>CAZHFS010000136.1:3382-7204 GCA_964531885.1 uncultured Propionivibrio sp. | reverse complement strand
AAAAAATCTCAGTGCAGGGGCCGCAAGGTCCGGTATCGCCCATCATCCAGAAGTTGTCCGAAGCGTAGCGCGCCCCCTTGTTGTCGCCGATGCGCACAATGCGCTCAGCCGGCACGCCGATCGTCTTGTTCCAGATCTCGTACGCCTCATCATCCTCGGCATAAACCGTGACCCACAGGCGCTCGGACGGCAGCTTGTAGACCTCGGTCAGCAGCTCCCAGGCATATTTGATCGCATCGACCTTGAAGTAGTCGCCAAAGGAGAAATTGCCGAGCATCTCGAAGAACGTGTGATGCCGCGCGGTATAGCCGACGTTCTCCAGGTCGTTGTGCTTGCCGCCGGCACGTACGCACTTCTGCGACGAGGTGGCGCGCACATAGGGACGCTTGTCGAAACCGAGGAAAACGTCCTTGAACTGGTTCATCCCGGCGTTGGTAAACAGCAGCGTCGGGTCGTCGTGTGGCACCAGAGAGCTCGAGGCGACGATCTGATGGCCTTTTGATTCGAAGAATTTGAGGAATTTCTCGCGGATTTCGGCGCTGGTCATTGGTGTAAACCCTTGAGGGGGTAAGTGTCTCGAAACCCTGGATTTTATCACTGATCCCACCCCTCGAATCCGCACCTACCTTATAAAACACACACCGTTTTCAGGCACAAAGCGACAAAAAACCCGCCGCAGCGGGTTTTTTGTCGTTACCAGGACCGAACGGACGATCTTAGCTGCGCTTTTTGCCACTCGTACTGACCGGCACCATGACCGCATTGCCGCGCCGCACAGCATGATCCAGCGCCTCCTTGGCAGGCTTGCGCCCTTCCCACACGGACTCAAGCTCTTCTTCGACAATCAGGCGCACCCGGTCAGTTTGCGATACACGCAACATGGGGTTCATGGCGCGCCCCTGCAACTGGCCGTAGGACACCTGCAAAGCTGCCACATCGCCCTTGAGCAATTTACTGCCCGCGGCAGCACGGGCCACCGACGTCATCGGCAGGAAGCCTCCGGCCACGGTCATTTCGATCTGCACCTCCGGCCCGAGCACATAGTTCACGAAGCCGGCAACTGCGCGGGTCTCCTCACGCTTGAGCCCATGCCCTGCCCACAGCGCCAAGCCATCGGCCAGAGTATTCTTCGGTGCGCCGTACACATCATCATGGAAGGGCAACTGGGCCACCCCGAAATCCAGCCCCTTTTCGGACGACAGATTCGAATACAGCCACGACGAACTCGTCAGCATCGCGCACTCACCGGCGGCAAAACGCCGGTCGGCTTCATCACGTCGCCCGAAATAGGAGAAATACTTGGCCTTGTACCACGTGGCTAGCATCGCCACATGCTTGATCTGCACCAAACCATTGATCGCCAGTTGGCCCTTGCCGTCGGAAACATCCGCACCATTCCAGGCGCTCATGTTGTCAACATGAACCCAAGCCGGCCACGAGGTCGTAAACGGGCAGGTACTCCCGGAGACATAAAGCTTCCCGGCCGTGTCCTGCACCTCTGCCCAGCTTTTCGGGGGCGCATCAGGATTGAGCCCGGCCTTACGGAAAGCCGCCCGATTGATATACAGCACCGGGGTAGCAAAGGCGAGCGGCAGACCGGCGACCTGCCCCTTGGCATCCAGCATCCCGTCACGCAACTCCGGAGAAATCCGGCTGGCATCAATCGGCTGTTTGGCCTCGCGCATGATCTCGTGAATCGGCCGGAAGCGGGCCTTGGCCGCCAGCAGGCGAGCATGGTCTTCGCGGTTAACGAGGTTGAGATGTTTGGGCGCATCGCCTTCAACGCGACGCACCAGCACCACTTGCGCCCCCTTGTTCTGATTGTTGAAGGCTTCGATCAATGGCTCAAGACGTGCAGCACGCTCTTCGTCCAACTGGTGAGACAACTCGATGCGGGTTACCGCTGCAGGCGCTGGAGCCGGCGAAGCCGAAGCCAGCGATGCGGCAAGCGACCCCGCCAACAGCAAGAAAAATCTGGGATAGTGCGACATAGTTCCTCACTCAGTTGAATACGGCGAAGGGTCGATTATAAAGATTTGTATCCACCTTGGTCACCCAGCCTCGCTTCCAACTGTTTTCCGTAGCGAGCCTGTTCGAAGAATCCTAGCCGGAGAAAGCCGGATGAATCCATACCAGCGACTCGTGATCGTCACCGCCGTGATGAATGGCCTGATCATCGTGCTTTTTCCGCCTTTTTCGAGCATCTCCCTGGCTCGCGGCATCCTTCCGAGCTTTGATGGATTTTTTCCGATCTTTGGCATCTTCGCCGGCCGCCAGATCTACCTCCCGCTGCTGCTGCTTGAACTCATTTTCGTGGCGATCAACGCCCTGGCCGCCTGCCTCGCCCTGCAAAGCAAACGACACCATGGCGACCTTCCCGAATTTGCCTTTATTCAAGGCATCGCACTTTTCTCTCTGGCCAACTTCATGCTCATCTTTGCCTTTCCTCCATTTGAGCCGTATCACTCCCTGCTCAAAGGCGACTCCGGCGGATTCGACAGTTTCTACTTCCTTTTTGGCAGCCGTTCGCAACGCGCCATCTATTGGCCGATGCTGACCCTCGAATGCCTGTTCATCCTGGTCAATGCACTCGGCCACTATCTGTTGTTTTCAGCCATCAAGCGCAGCGAGAACCAGACGAGAGCGCACCTGCTCGAACTGGCGGCCGCCCTCCCGGACAGCGACATCAAACCTCTCACGGCGGCGCTTGAACGCCGACTCGACAGCCTGGCACATACCCGCCCTCTTGACCGACAGCAACCAGATCCGCCAGCAAGCCAGCGCTAATTTGCGCGTCGCCCATGCCGAAACCAAGGCCACTTCCGATGCCCGGCTTTGGAGTAGAATGACACCTCCATTTCAACCACCGGGAGATGTCATGCCGGGCACGCCAAGCCGCCTCATCCGCTGCGCCATACTGGTCGCAGCAGTGGCCTGCGCAACGAGCGGCTGCGATATCATCCAGCAACAACTCGGCGTCGAGGACCTGGCAGCCAAGGCCGCCCGCAACGAAGCAGACGGCAAAGCCGTCGGGGGTGCCTGCCGACAGTCCGGACGCGCCATCGAAGACTGCTACTCGATCTATTCGTGGCTCCCCAAATCTTCGATCTATGAAGGCTGGCGCGACATGGACGCTTACATGCGCGAAAACAAGCTGGAAACCGTCGAACCCCAACTCCCACCTGTCGCCCCACCGGGCAGTAAGAAGAAAAACTCGCCGGCCTCGGGTGACAACAAGAAAAGCAACGAGAAAGCCTGAGCCCGCGCGCAATCCCGCACCATGAGAGACGCTCCCGAACCAAGCAAGGCCCCGGCAACGGCAACCGCAGACGACCCTTATTTCATCCTGCGCGACACACGGGCGCTTTTCGTGCACCGGCTTGACCAACTGGCCCGCCTCTCCGGCATCAGCAACGGCGCACGTGAAGCCTTCATCCAAAAAACCGGCGAAGCCTTTGATCTGCTTGCTTCGGGCAACGCACGCGGCGGCTTTGGCGAGACAGCAGGGCTGACCGCATCGCGGATTTCGCTCGTGGGCAACGACGCGCTTGAACTCGAAATCCGCATCAGCGACATCATCCATCGCCTCAAGGACAACAAACGCATTGATCATTGGCGCACCCAGCTCCGGCTAACCGCCCTGTTGCGCCGACCGGGCATGAGTGCAGACGACAATCCGGTCGGGTTCTGTGCCCTGGAAGAAGGACTGTGGGGTCTGTGCGACGCCATCGATGGCGACACCGACCGCAAGTTCGACGCACTCGATCGCATTCAAGAGTTGTTGCAAGAACAGCTTCCCGACGTCTACAACGATCTCAACGC
>CAZHFS010000136.1:0-3282 GCA_964531885.1 uncultured Propionivibrio sp. | reverse complement strand
CCGGAACTCCCGGAACCGGTCAAGGCCGCCATCGGACGGCTACAACTGCCGCTCGTTCGCATCGCAATCGCCGAAGCGGACTTCTTCTCAGACGTCAATCACCCGGCCCGCCGCCTGGTCAACCGCATGGCTGACGCCGCGCGCGGGCTCAGCCCCGACTGTGCGCAAGACCACCCGCTTTGCGCCGCGCTATCCGCCTTTGCCAATCACGCGCGCCAAACTCTGGAGAAAACGCCGCCCGACCCTCAAGGACGGCAGGATATCTCTACGCTGCTCGATGCCATCGAAAAGCTGAACACCAAGAAAAACGAAGCGCAGCAGCGCGCCGCCCAACCCTACCTCGCGCTGACGGAAGCACAGGAAGCCAGAGACGCAGGGCTACTGCACAGCACCGAATGGCTGCAGCGCATCCTGCAGACCCCTGCGCTTCCGCCCCGGGTTGCCGATTTTTTCGTCGTCTTCTGGTGTCGCCGCATGCAGCAAGCTTTCATTGCGGACAACGCTGAAGGATCACAGTGGCAAGATGCTGCCAACTGCGCCATCGAACTTGCCTGGAGCACCACCCCCAAAGAGACCCCCGAAGATCGGCAGCGACTGGCAGCATTGATCCCGACACTCATTCGTCGCCTCAATGCCGGGCTGGATCAACTTGGCGTCGCGGCGGCCGAGCGAACCCCGTTTCTCGATGCTTTTTTCGACCTACAGACGGCCGCCCTGCGTAACCGCAGTGCTCCGCCTCACCCACGCCAATACCCTGACACCATCACCGCATCGAACGCCCCTTCAGGCTCACTTCAACTCCTTGAGCAGACGGGGGTTCTGGTTCAGTACATCAGCGGCACCCCCGCCCCGGCCACGCCATCATTGGCTATCGGAGACTGGTTGAGCATCACCCTCCCCGACGGTGAGCGCCTTTTGGGCCGCTATTGCGGCAGCACCTCGCGCGGAACCCGTGCGGTTTTCTACAACTCGGACTGGGGTTTTGCCGTAGCTCTCCCGGTCAACGAGCTTGAGACTCAATTGCAGAAGGGTTTGGCCAGCCGCGATTCCACCACCCCCCTCTTTGACCGCGCCGCATCGCTCGCATTGGAACAGCTTGGCCATCGCTAAGCGATCCCGCTCCTGAATCGTGTATAATCCCAAAGCTATGCTTTTGATTTCCTTATTATTTGACGGAGCCACCGATGCGCTTTGACGAACTCGGCCTGGCTCCTGACCTGCTCAAAGCCATCAACGAACAGGGTTACACGACACCGACGCCGATTCAGGCCCAGTCGATTCCCATCGTATTGTCCGGACAGGACCTGATGGGTGGCGCGCAGACCGGCACAGGCAAAACAGCAGCCTTCACCCTGCCTCTTCTGCAGCGGATTCTGGCCTTTGCCAACCCCAGTCCCTCGCCGGCACGCCATCCGGTGCGCATCCTGATGCTTGCACCGACACGCGAACTCGCCATCCAGGTTTTCGAGTCGGTCAAGACTTACAGCAAATATGTCCCGCTGCGCAGCCTGTGCGTCTACGGCGGGGTCGACATCAAGCCGCAGATCGAGGAAATCCGGCGCGGCGTGGAGATCCTCGTGGCGACCCCCGGCCGACTGCTCGATTTGCATGAGCAAAAATGCCTCAACTTCGCCAGCGTCCAGGCCCTGGTCCTCGACGAAGCGGACCGCATGCTCGACATGGGATTCATCCCCGACGTCACGCGCATCATCGGCTTGTTGCCGCAACAACGCCAGAGTCTGCTGTTTTCGGCCACGTTCTCCGACGAAATCAAGAAACTCGCTGACCGCATGCTGCACAAGCCGGTGCTCATCGAGGTTGCCAAACGCAATACCGTCTCCGAAACAATCACCCACCGCGTCCATCCGGTCGCCGCGGACGCCAAACGTGCGCTGCTCGTCAAGCTGCTGCGTTCGGAGGAGTTCAACCAGGTGCTGGTCTTCACCCGCACCAAGCTTGAAACCGGCCGCCTTGCCCGCGAACTGCAGCGCGCCGGCATCAAGGCTGACGCCATCCACGGCGACAAAAGCCAGCAGGACCGGCTCAAGGCACTCGAAGCGTTCAAGGACGGATCGACCCTGGTGCTTGTCGCCACGGATGTCGCCGCACGTGGCCTCGACATTGACGAACTGCCGCATGTCATCAACTTCGAGTTACCGCACACCCCGGAAGACTACGTGCACCGCATCGGCCGTACCGGCCGGGCAGGCCGTCAGGGCACGGCCGTCTCACTGGTTTCGGCGGCCGAGGTGCAGTACCTCGTCGACATAGAAAAACTGATCAAGAAACCCATCGAGCAGGTCATCGTCGCCGGGTACGAACCCGAGTATGACTACGAGTACCCGCCCAGCGGCAAGAAGGGGCACCACCGTCGCCCTCCCACGCCACCGGCCAATGTCGCGCCAGTGGCCAGGCCGCGCAACGCGCAGGGTAAACGCCCGAGCCATATCGCGGCGGACGGCTTCGATTTCAGCAAACCCTACACCCCGGCGGACAGCCCTGAGCCACACCCCTTGGCCAGCCCCACCGACCCTGATACAGCCAAGGCACCCGCGCGCAGCGAGCACCCGCACAAACCGCGTAAAGTCGTCGCTGCGCTGCTCGGCGGCCTGGGCCGACACTGAGCACAAAACAAGCGGCCCGCGTCAACGCGGGCCGCTTCCTTTACAGGCCAAGTTAGTTCTCAGAGGCTGCGATAGGGCGAAGCTGTCATGCCCGGGGCTCCTGGCCGGCCATCTGCCGCACCCGCCTTGGCGTCTGCCGCCCCAGATGCTTTTGGCTTGGGCGCCTCAAGCAGCTTGACGATAGCCAAGGAAATATTGTCGCCATCGCCGTTCGCCCGTTTTCTGGCCCGATCGATCAGGCGCTCGGCGGCTTCGCGCGCCGAATAGGCAGCAATCACTCCACCCAGCTCGGCGGCACCGAAGTAGGTCCACAAGCCATCGGAACACAGCAGAAAAGAGTCGCCTGCGACCAAATTATCTGCCGTACCGTAATCTATCCGCGGCGGCTCGTTGCCCCCCAGCGAGGTCACCAGAATGTTGCGATTGGGATGAACCAGGGCCTGCTCGGGCGTTATTTTTCCCTTGGCCACCAGTTGTTCGACGTAGGAGTGATCGACCGTCTGAAATACCGGTTTGTCGCCTTGGAAACGATACACCCGACTATCGCCGCAGTGCGCCCACGACGCCTTGCCCGGCTGCAGCAAAAGCATCACGGCCGTGCTGTGCGGATCCTTTTCGTTGATGAAGCGCGACGCCTTGATCAGCAGATGGGCTTCCT
>CAZHFS010000135.1:0-7214 GCA_964531885.1 uncultured Propionivibrio sp. | reverse complement strand
TCAACGTCCCTCAGGACGACAATCTCGCTATTACTGACGACACCCGCATCCGCGCCGCCCTGCCGGGAATCCGCTACGCCCTCGAAAAGGGCGCGGCCGTAATGGTCACTTCACATCTCGGCCGCCCAACAGAGGGCGAATTCAAGCCGGATGACTCGCTCGCGCCGGTCGCCAAGCGCATGTCCGAACTGCTCGGCACGGAAGTGCGCCTGGTGCAGAACTGGGTTGACGGCGGTTTCGATGTACAGCCCGGCCAGGTTGTCATGCTTGAAAACAGCCGCTGCAACAAGGGCGAAAAGAAGTGCAACGAAGAACTCTCGCAGAAGATGGCTGCCCTGTGCGACGTCTGGGTGATGGATGCTTTTGGCACGGCCCACCGCGCTGAAGCCACGACCTACGGCATGGGCAAATTCGCCAAGATCGCCTGCGCCGGCCCCTGCGTCGCATCAGAACTTGAGGCACTGACCAAGGCATTGGCTCAACCGGCCCGTCCGCTGGTGGCCATCGTCGGCGGTTCGAAAGTCTCGACCAAACTGACTGTTCTTGAAAGCCTGTCCGACAAGGTCGACCAGTTGGTCGTCGGCGGCGGCATTGCCAACACCTTCCTCCTCGCCTCCGGCAAGAAAATCGGCAAATCGCTCGCCGAGCACGATCTTGTCGACCAGGCCAAGGCTGTGATGGCCAAGGTTAAAGTCCCGCTACCGACCGACGTGGTCTGCGCCAAGGAGTTTTCGGCCAGCGCCGCTGCCACGGTAAAGAGCGTCGACGATGTCGCCGACGACGACATGATCCTGGACATCGGCCCGCAGTCGGCCAAGGCCCTGGCTGAGATCATCGCCCAAGCCGGTACCGTGGTCTGGAACGGCCCGGTGGGCGTCTTCGAAATGGACGCATTTGCCGGCGGCACCAAGGCGCTGGCTGCCGCTGTCGCTTCGTCCAAGGCCTTCACCCTGGCCGGCGGCGGCGATACCGTCTCGGCCATCAATGTGTTCGGCATTCAAGAGAAGGTTGGTTACATTTCGACCGCCGGGGGTGCATTCCTCGAGTTCCTGGAAGGCAAGCGTCTGCCTGCCGTCGACATCCTCGAGGCACGCGCTGTCGACTAAACGTCGCACTTGCCGGTGCGCGACACAAAACCGCGCACCGGCCGCAATGACATCTGTCGAACGGAACCATATAATCGGCATGGCAGTCTATGGACTTCGCCCTGTGCCCCTTGCGGTGGCACACGGCCGGTCCACAGACCGGCCAAAGCACAATAATCTTTGAGAAGGGTATGGCAATGACCGTTCATCTGTATTTCTCGCTGATCCCCGAAGCGCTGATTGCTTCAAACCTGCCGCCCGAGCAGTTTGGCCAGTACTACGCTACCGGCAGCGGTTTCAAGTCCAAGGGCCAGTGCCTGTTCTTCGAGGTCGACCCGACCTTCCGTCATCCGTACTTCGAGATTGATACCGCCTTCTCCCGCTGCGTCCCGGCGCCCGATGGCACACCCAAGCATTCGGTTTACGTGTCGACCTATCGCGTTCTTGAGCATCTGCCGCTCAGCGCGCTCGGCAAGCTTTACCTGACCACCGCCTACGGCCACACGCTCGGCCTTGAGCGCGGCAGCGCGCTGCCCGCCCGCGAAAAGGGCCTTCATCTTTACCAGGATCTCTCGCCGGTCAACAGCCTGGTGGTGAGCAACCTGGATCCGCACAGTTTCTACGAGAGCGTGACCACCAAGCCAACCAAATTCGTTCGCTTCCCGGCGCTCGTTCTGGTTGAACTGCGCCTCGATGAACTCGCCACCGATCCCGAAAACGGCCCAGCCCACGACCTGCCCTACGATTACCTGCACCACCTGCGCGAAGCCCTCATGACGCTCAAACCCCGCCAGGACGACAGCAACGAGCCAACCACCAAGGACAGCAAGATGGTACAGCGGGTGCATCCGCTCGACTTCCCCTACCGCATGATCAAGAACGGCTTTTTCGTCGGTAACGGCACGGACTTTGCCTATTACCCGATGCTTTCCTACCGTGACCTGCGTGACAACCACAACAAATGGTGGCGTTCGGCAAACGCATAACTCCCTTGCCAACCCGGAACAAAAAAACCCAGCATCGACCTCCGATGCTGGGTTTTTTTCCACCCAGAACGATTTATGCTTTGGGCATATATATGACCTTGGTTAGCTTGAATTTACTGGCGTTTATCACGCTAATAGGCTAGAATGGTGGGCTAGCCTCAAAGATCATATGACCACGGGAGCACGCCGCTCTCTCTTAAAAAAAAGGATGCACAATGAATCGTCACACCAAAATCGTCGCCACCCTCGGCCCGGCCTCCTGCGACCCTGCCGTTCTGGAAAAACTGATCTGCGCCGGCGTCGATGTTTTCCGCATGAATTTCTCGCACGGCACGGCGCAGGACCACATCGACCGCGCCGCTAACGTGCGCAGCATCTCAGCCAAAGTCGGGCGTCCGATTGGCTTGTTGGCCGACCTGCAAGGACCGAAAATCCGTGTCGGCAAATTCGAAAACGGCAAGATCAACCTCAAGGAAGGCGACAAGTTCATCCTCGACGCAAAATGCGAACTGGGCAACCAGGAGCGCGTCGGCCTCGATTACAAGGATCTTCCCAACGACGTCGACAGCGGCAACATCCTGCTCCTCGATGACGGCCGCATCGTTCTCGAAGTCGACCGTGTCCTCGGTTCCGAAATTCACACCACGGTGCGTCACGGCGGCGACCTGTCGAACAACAAGGGGATCAATCGTCAGGGAGGCGGCCTGTCCGCTCCGGCACTGACCGCCAAGGACATGGACGACATCAAGACCGCCGCCCAGATTGGTGTCGACTTCATCGCAGTCTCGTTCCCCAAGAGCGCCTCGGACATGTACATGGCTCGCCAGTTGATGCGCGCCTCGGGCGGTCACGCCCTGACCATTGCCAAGATCGAGCGGGTCGAAGCGGTTGCCGCGCTCGAAGAAATCCTCGACGCCTCGGACGGCCTGATGGTTGCTCGCGGCGATCTGGCGGTCGAAGTCGGCGATGCGGCGGTCCCCGCGCTGCAAAAGCGCATGATTCACATGGCGCGCGAAAAGAACAAACTGACCATCACCGCCACGCAGATGATGGAGTCGATGATCCTTGCCCCGACCCCGACCCGCGCCGAAGTCTCCGACGTGGCCAATGCCGTGCTCGATGGCACCGATGCAGTCATGCTCTCAGCGGAAACGGCCGCTGGCCACTACCCGGTGCAAACCGTCCAGGCCATGGCCCGGATTTGCCTGGAGGCCGAAAAATCGCAGCAGATCACCCTGGACCGGGAATTCCTCGATCGCATTTTCTCGCGCATCGATCAATCGATCGCGCTGGCATCGCTGTTTGCCGCCTATCACCTCAAGGTCAAGGCCATCGCCGCCCTCACCACGTCGGGATCGACCGCCTTGTGGATGAGCCGACTCAACTGCGGCATCCCGATCTTTGCGCTGACCCACGAACCGGCCTCGCAAACGAAGATGACCCTCTACCGCGAAGTTTTTCCCTTGCTTCTACCGAATGCCAAGAACGACCGCGACGACATGCGTTACAACGCCGAGCAGCGTTTGCTGGATGCCGGCGTTGTCGAAAAGGGCGATCTGATCGTGATCAGTTACGGTGACCAGCACGGGATTTCAGGGGGAACGAACACCCTGTCGATCGTCCGCGTTGGCGACCGTCAGCCACCGTCCCGTAAAAAATAGTATCGCTCGTTCCAAAGCCAGTATTTCTGGCTATGATTCAGGTTTCACATCCACCTATCTTGAACGGAGTTTGCCATGCCTCTCGTATCGCTTCGCCAGTTGCTTGATCACGCCGCAGAAAACGGTTACGGCCTCCCGGCCTTCAACGTCAATAACATGGAGCAGGTATGCGCCATCATGGACGCCGCCAGCCAACTGGATTCGCCAGTGATCATGCAAGCGTCGGCGGGGGCACGGAAATACGCTGGCGAGGCGTTCCTGCGCCACCAGATCCTGGCCGCACTGGAGGCCTATCCGAATATTCCGATCGTCATGCACCAGGACCACGGACAATCGATGCCGGTGTGCATGGCCGCCATCCGTTCAGGCTTCTCCTCGGTCATGATGGATGGTTCGCTGGAGTCCGACGGCAAGACCGTTGCCTCCTACGAATACAACGTCGCAACGACCCGCAAGATCGTTGAAATCGCGCACGCGATCGGCGTCTCGGTCGAAGGCGAACTTGGCGTACTCGGCTCGCTGGAAACCATGAAGGGCGACAAGGAAGACGGTCACGGCGCCGACGGCACCATGACCCGCGAGCAACTGCTCACCGACGTCGAGCAAGCGGCCGACTTCGTCAAGCAAACCCAATGCGACGCACTGGCCATCGCCATCGGCACCAGCCATGGCGCCTACAAGTTCACCAAGAAGCCGACGGGCGACATCCTGGCCATCGACCGGATCAAGGAAATCCACGCCCGCATCCCGAATTGCCACCTGGTGATGCACGGCTCCTCCTCGGTCCCGCAGGAACTGCTCGCCGAGATCCGTGAGTTCGGCGGCGACATGAAGGAAACCTACGGCGTACCGGTCGAGGAAATTGTGACCGGCATCAAGCACGGCGTGCGCAAGGTTAACATCGACACCGATATCCGCCTCGCGATGACCGGTGCAATCCGCCGTTATTTCGTAGAGAACCCCGGCAAGTTCGACCCGCGCGACTACCTCAAACCGGCCCGCGAAGCTGCCAAGAAGGTCTGCCTCGCCCGTTTCGAAGCCTTCGGTTGCGCCGGCCAGGCCAGCCGCATCAAGCCGATTTCCCTCGACAAGATGGCGCAGCGTTACGCCAGCGGCGAACTCAACCAGACCATCCGTTAAGCACAGCAGCGCCCCTGCCGCAGGGGCGCCTCGCAGAAACACCGACGAGGCCGGCGAATGCCGGCCTCGATCTATTTTATAATCGGGTTTTGCGGCACGCACCGTCCGCCCCTTCGCCACTCCTCAGGACCGGAATCATGACCCAAGCCTTGTTCGAATCGAACATCACGAGCCTGCAACTCCTCGGCCGCGGCAAAGTACGCGACATCTACGCCATCGACGCCGAGACCCTGTTGATCGTCACCAGCGATCGCCTCTCCGCCTTCGATGTTGTCCTGCCCGACCCCATCCCCGGCAAAGGCAACGTCCTGACCCAACTGGCCAATTTCTGGTTCGAAAAACTTGGGCACATCATCCCCAACCAACTGACCGGGATCGACCCGGAAAGCGTCGTCGCCCCCAACGAGCGGGATCAGGTTCGTGGCCGCAGCCTCGTCGTCAAGCGCCTCAAACCCCTGCCCATCGAAGCCGTGGTCCGCGGTTATCTGATTGGTTCCGGCTGGAAGGACTACCAGCAAACCGGTGCGGTGTGTGGCATCAAACTCCCGGCTGGCCTGCAACTCGCCGCCAAGCTCCCCGAACCGATCTTCACGCCGGCGACCAAGGCAGAAGAAGGGCACGACGAGAACATATCCTTCGTGCAGGCCCAGATCGATTGCGGCGCAGCCCTTTCGGCAACGCTGCAAGGCACCGGCAAGAACGGTGCCGAAATCGCCACCCAGGCGCGTAACGCCGCGATCGCTCTCTATTCGCAAGCCGCGCAATACGCCCTGACGCGCAACATCATCATCGCCGACACCAAATTCGAATTCGGCGTCGACTCGAAGGGTACGCTGCACCTCATCGATGAGGCACTCACCCCCGACTCCTCGCGCTTCTGGCCCATGGACGGCTACCGCCTCGGGTGCAACCCACCCTCGTACGACAAGCAGTATGTCCGCGACCACCTGGAAACGCTCGACTGGGGCAAAACCTACCCCGCCCCCCGCTTGCCCGACGAAGTCATTGCCCGGACAAGCGCCAAGTACCGCGAAGCCTACGAGCAACTGACCGGACGCAAACTGCCGGACTGATTGATTGTCTATGCAGCAGACACGGGCGGCTCCGGCCGCCCTTGTTTTTTCGTCCACCGCCACCAACTCATAACGAGGCACCCCCTCCACAACCACGAGAGACCCCATGACCGAGACCACCAACCCACTGCTCGACTTTCGCGGACTGCCACGCTTTGACACGGTCGAACCGGCACACGTCGAACCGGCGATCCGCCAGTTGCTCGACGAGAACCGCGCCCTCATCGAGCGATTGACCAGCGACCCCGCTGTGCCAAGCTGGGACGGCTTCTCGGCTCCCCTGGCCGATGGCATGGAACGCCTGTCCCGTGCCTGGGGCATCGTCGGCCACCTGCACTCCGTTCTGGACACCCCGCCATGGCGCGAGGCCTACAACGCCATGCTGCCGGAAGTGTCACGCTTCTACGCGGAACTTGGGCAGAATCTCGCCCTGTTTGCCCGCTATAAGGCGTTACGCGCAAGCCCGGAATACGCCCGGCTCAGCCCGGCGCGCCAGCGCATCCTCGATAACGAAATTCGCGACTTCCGTCTCTCCGGTGCCGAATTGCCCGCAGAGCACAAGCCGCGTTTTCAGGCGATTCAGGAAGAGCTAGCCTCTCTTGCCGCAAAATTCTCGGAAAACCTGCTCGACGCCACCAATGCTTTCGCCGAAATCGTCACCGACGAAGCAGAATTGGCTGGACTGCCCGCTGATGCCATCGAGGCCGCACGTGAAGCCGCCGCGAAGGATAGCCAGCTTTCCGCGCCGAGCTGGAAATTCACTCTGCACATGCCGTCGTACCTGCCCGTACTGCAGTATGCGGACAGTCGGCGCCTGCGCGAAGCTCTCTACCGTGCCTCGGCAACGCGCGCCTCGGAGTTCGGGCCGAGCAATCTCGATAACACCCCGCTCATTCGCCAGATCCTCGCCTTGCGTCACGAAGATGCGGCACTGCTCGGCTATGCCAGCTTCGCCGACGTCTCGCTGGTGCCCAAAATGGCCGAGTCGGTTACCCAGGTGCGCACCTTCCTCGACGACCTCGCACGCAAAGCCAAACCCTTTGCCGAGCAGGATATCGCTGCCCTGCGCGCCTACGCCCGCGAATCGCTTGGTCTGGACACACTCGAACCCTGGGATGTCGCCTACGTCTCCGAAAAGCTTCTGCAGGCCCGCTACGCCTTCTCCGAGCAGGAGGTAAAGCAGTACTTCACCGAGCCCAGGGTGCTTGCCGGCCTGTTCCGGGTCATCGAATCGCTTTACGGCGTGCGGATTGCCCCGGACAGCGCACC
>CAZHFS010000134.1:0-7215 GCA_964531885.1 uncultured Propionivibrio sp. | reverse complement strand
TGCCAGTGGTCGTGCACGACCGAAAGCATGCCCACGATGGCCGGATCGTTCTCGCGCGCCAGTCGATAGACAAAGGACAACATGCCGTCGATGCGTCCGTGCGGCCAGAGCACGACCTCCCCGCGCTCCACGGCATCGAGCGCCAGATCCTCACGCACGAGGCCAAGACCCAAACCGGAACGCACCAGATCGAGCATCGAGGGCAACTGATCGCACTCGACTGCCTCGTTGGGCAACACGCCCTGGCGGGCAAACAGTTCGCGCAACAGGCGTGCGACATGCGATCGATGCGGCGCAGCGATCCAGGGCAAAGCCGCAATATCGCGCCAGCCCGCACCCGCAATGCTCGCGGCCAGGGCCGTGGGCGCCACCGTGCAATAGGTGATCGTGCGCAGCGGCAACGCCGCCAGATCGGGGTGTTCAACCGGGCCAATGTAGAAGCCGGCATCGAAAGCGTTGCCAACCAGCCCATCAAGCACGTCCTCGGCAAGCACCATACGGGTTTTCGCCTGGAGCAAGGGCAAGGCGTCGCGCAGGCTGGCCAGCAGATTGCCGAGGCGCACGAAATCGGCATCGTCAATGCTGGCGATCAGCAAGCTGCCTGCAATCTCGCCCTTGATCTGCCGAGCCTTGCTGGCAAAACCCTCAAAGACGGCCAGGACATGCTCGGCTTCGGCCAACAGGATTTCACCGGCCCGCGTCAGCGTGATCTTGCCGGGCGCACGGTCAAACAGCGCCAAGCCGATTTCCTGCTCGATGGCCTTGATGTGCGCGGTGACCGCCGGCTGGGTGAGAAATAGTTTCTCGGCCGCGCGGGTCAGGTGGCCCAGGCGGGCCACCATGACGAAGGAGCGCAGCTTGAGGATATCCATGGCAGGCTCAGGCCGACGTCACTGGCGCAACGGGAGCAAACTCGACGGGCAGCAGATCGGCGCCCGGGTCGGCAAACAGGCGGGCCTGCGAGGGCTCGAAGCCGACCAGGATCGCGGTGCCGTAAGGCAAGACCTGCGCGCCTGTGAAGTGCGGCTGGTTCACGCTGAGCATGATGCCGCCGACCTCGACCTGATAGCGCACGCTTTCGCCAAGGAATTCACTCGTCTGGATACGCCCTTCGAGCCAGGCGTAGCGCCCGTCGCGGAAACTATCGACGGGCTGGATGCGCAAGGCGTGCGGACGTACCGAGAGAACCACCGGCCCATCGGTCTTGGCCTGGCGGGTCGCCGGCCAGACATGGCGACCGATATACGGCGAATCGAACTCGATGCTGCTCGAATCGATCCGGCGCAATTGGCCGGCCAGAAAATTGGTTACCCCAACGAAGCGAGCCACGGCAATGGTGGCCGGGAAATCGTAGATCGCCGCCGGCGTGCCGATCTGCTGGACGACCCCATCGGCGAGCAACGCCACGCGGTCGGAAATCGACAGGGCATCGTCCTGATCGTGCGTGACCAGAATCGTGGTGATCCCCAGACGGCGTTGCAAGCGACGCAGATCGCGGCGCATCTGCAGGCGGAGTTCGGATTCGAGGTTGGAAAACGGGTCGTCGAGCAGCAGCATGCGCGGCTCGGTCACCAGCGCCCGGGCCAGTGCGACGCGTTGCTGTTGCCCGAGCGAGAGGTGATCCGGCCGGGCATCGCGTTTGTGCGCAATTTCCAGGAGGTCCAGCATGGCCTCGACGCGCTCCCGGATTTTTCCCGCTGGCCCGGCGCGCTCGTCAAGCGCAAACGCCACGTTGTCGAACACGCTCATGTGCGGCCACAGCGCAAAATTCTGGAAGACCATGCCGACGGCACGTCCGGCCGGGGGGTTGTCCTGCACTTCGACGCCGTTGATCTGCAGGCTGCCATGCGACGCCCGCTCCAGCCCGGCCAGCAGGCGCAACAGGGTCGTTTTTCCCGAGCCCGATGGCCCGAGGACGGTAAATAACTCGCCGGCTTCAACGCGCAGGCTCACGTCACGCAAGACGGGTTTCGCGTCGTAGGCAAAGGCGAGGTTGAGCGCTTCTATCGTGACTCTGTCCATGCGGATACTCAGGAGGATGAACTGCCGCCAAAAAGGAGGCGTCGCATGCCGGCCACACTGCCCCGGCCACGCACCAGCAAGGCGAGGATAAAGAGCGCCAATGCAGCGAACCCCAGCGCCAGAATGGCCAGCGCCGAACCAGTTCCCAAACCGGTACGCGACTGAAGGTGAAGATAGATTGCATAGGCCAGCGGGGCGCGGTTCTCGCTTGGCACCAGCAACATCACCGACGACAAATCGACGGCCGAAACGCCAAGGCAAAGGATGAACGCCACGATCAGGCCAAATGACATCATGGGCAGCACAATGCGCAGCACCACACGCGACCAACTGCAGCCCAAGGTACGCGCAGCTTCGATGTGACTGACCGGCACGCTGGCCAGGGCAATTCCACAGGCACGCAGGGCGAACGGCAGGCCGCGCACGGAAAAGGCCATGGTCAGCAGGAAACCCGTGGCATCCAGCGGCAGATTGGTAAACGGCACATGCACATCGCGGAAAAATTGCAGGTAGGCGATGGCCAGAGCCACGCCTGGCACACTCAGGAGCCCCGCCACCAGCCAGGTCAGGCGGCGTTTCCAGACCGGCGCGGCCTGGGCCAGGGCATGGGCAAGCAGCAGGCCAACCGCCAGATCGATCAGCGCCGCCAGGCCACAATACATGAGGGTGTTGTAAAGACTCCCCGATTCTTCAAAGAGGGCGCGCTGGTAATGCGTCCCGACGTAGCTTTCCGGCAGGGTTGTGTGGCTCCACAGACCACTCAGCGAGGTGAGCAAGACCCCCGCGTAACAGGTGGCGTACACGACCAGCAAAACCGCAAGCAGGATGGAGCCGACCCGTGTCTTGCGGGCTTCGGGCAGGAGTCTATCCGTGTCACCGGGCGTGAAAAGGGCATGCTGGCGTACGAGACCGAGCGAGGCAAACCAGGCCAGCGCGGAGACCATGAACAACGCCACTGCAATCAGCGAGGCCAGCGGATCCTGTGCGCCATAGGTCGTAACCCGGTAATACGCTTGCGGTGCCAGCATATTGGTCACCCCCAGCGCCAGCGGGGTCGCCAGATCATCGAGCACTTTGAGAAAGGTCAAGGCCATGCCGAAGGCCAGACCCGGCATGGCCAGGGGCAGGAACACGCGGCGCACGAGCCGCCCCCACCCCGTTCCGAGGCTGGCAGCCTCCCGCGCTTGCCGGCCCGAATCGGCGGTAGTCAGGATCAGCGTCATGAGCACGAAGGGGAAGTAATGCACGGCTTCGACGACGATCAGGCTCAACAGGCCGGCCTGGGCCGGATCGATATCAAGCACATCGCGCAACAGGTGGCCGAGCCCCCCGCCGCGACCCAGCACGGCCTGCAAGGAGGCGGCCAGCACAAAGGGCGGAACGAACAGGGGCAGGAAGCCGCACAGTTCGAGAAACGGCGATGGACGAACATTGCCGCGCCACAGCACGCCAGCCACCGGCAAGGCCAGCGCTCCGGCCAGCACGGCTGCCCCGGCCCCGGCTACCAGACTGTTGATCAAGCCCTCGGCGTAGAGCGGGTTGGCCAGCAGCAAACCGACAAATTCCCCGCCGAGATCGCCCCGGCTGTCACGCAAGCCCTGCACCAGCAGCGACCCGACGGGCAACAGGAAAAAAACCAGCAAATAGCCAAGCAGCAAGATCAGCAGCAGCGCGATGAGGCCGTTCCTGACGCTCCGGCCCGGAGGCATAACACGGTGCTGTTGTACGCCAAGGTCCATGATCGTCCTAACGCAGGCGGGCCAGCGCCTGTTCGGCCAGATGGCGCGCCTTGGCATAATTCGCCTCGGCCTGACGGCCAAGTTCAGCCTCGAGCGCGGCAATACGGGCAATTTCTGCACGCGCATCGCCTTTGCTGGCAGCCTGTACCGCCTGTTCGTCCAGCGGCACACGGAACGCCAGGGTACGGGCTTCCTGAATCAAATCCGCCGCTTTTGGGTCGGCACGCCGGGCCAGCAATTTTTCCGCCGAGTGCAGCAGGCGGGAGACGGCGACGAGATCGTCATGGCGGAAGGTCACCAGCTGGTCGAAAATCGCCCCGACGATGCGGTAACGGCCTTCTGACAAATCGGGGTCGTAGTCCGTTGCGCTGCGTTCAACAACCTCCTTGACCCGCGGATAATTCCTTGGCAATTGCGGCGACTCATAGACCGCAGGCAGCACCGGCAAGCGACCGATGTCCGGGCGCAACAGGACTTCCTGGCCAGCCGCCGAAAGCGTAAATTCAATGAAGCGCTTACCCCCTTCGGGGTTGCGCGCGCCGCGCACCAGCGCGATGTTGGCCACCGAAACGGCACTTGGCCGGGCGTAGGTGAAATCGACGGGCAACCCGGAATAACGGGCCGACAAACCCAGAAAATCGACCACCATGCCAGCGCCATATCGCCCGCTGGTCACACTGTTAGGCACCCCGGAACTCCGGTCGGCAATCATGCCGCAGTTACCGGCGATACGCAGGATCTGCGCCCAACCCGCCTGCCAGCCTTCGCCCTGCAGGATGGCTTCGACCATCAGGTGGTTGGTTCCCGAACGTGACGGGGTACTCATCACGACGTGACCAAAGTATTCTGGCCGGGCAAGATCGCGCCAGTGACGCGGCGGCGTGATGCCGCGCGCTGCCAGGTAGCGCGTATTCCACATGATGCCGTAACCCGAGAGTGCCTGGCCTTTGTAATAACCGTCCGGGTCATTCACCTGCAAGCGCCCGATGCGCTCGGGAATCGATTTTTCACCGAGGTCGCCCAGTGGCTCAAGCAGGCCATTGCGACGCAGGCTGAGAAAAGTGTCCGGCGCCGACCCCCAGAACACATCAGGGCGCGTACCGGGCGCCCTGTCCTGCAGAAAGGACACGGCGTTGGTCGCGGGAAAATGGACGTATTGCACCCGCAAACCCGGGTAACGCGCTTCAACGGCCCGCTTGTAGGCCATCAACAGTTCCTTGGGAAACGGGGAAGCCACCGTGATCACCTCGGCACCGGCCAGAGCCGCCCAGGCCAGGCCACAGCCCAGCACCAGCAGCCGAAGCAAGCGCCCGGTCATCACCAACCCACCCTGCAACCACAATCGAACATCACTCATCACTCGTCCCGTTACCCGGCAGACAGGTCGTCGGCCCGGCGTGTCGCCATTCTACGATAGCGCATGCCGGGTACCGATGCGAACAAGCTACTGACGCATGCCGCAACCTGTGCCTTGCGCCCCCACCCGCACGATTTTCAGCGTATTCGTACCTCCCGGCGTATTCACCTGTTCGCCGGCAGTCAGCACCACGATATCGCCCTTGGCGACCACCCCCGCGGAGAGCATCACATCCTCCCCGGTCGACAGCAAGGCGTCGAAATCGCCTGGAACTTCGGGTATCAGCAGGGGATGTACCCCGCGGAACAGACACATCTTGGTCAGTACGTCATTCGCCGTGGTCAGCGCATAGATCGGCAAGCCGCTGTTGATGCGGCTCATCCACAAGGGCATGCTTCCCGACTCGGTAAAGGCAGTCACGGCACGGCCATTCATGTGATGCGCCGTCCACACGGCGGCCATGGCCACCGATTCGTCAATGCGTGAAAAGACCCGATTGAGAAAATCGCGATCTAGCGTCACTTCGGCCGACGATTCAGCCGCCAGACACACCCGCGCCATGGCGGACACAGTCTCCACCGGGTACTTTCCGGCAGCGGTTTCGGCCGAGAGCATCACGGCGTCGCTGCCATCGAGCACCGCATTGGCCACATCGGACACTTCCGCCCGGGTCGGTATCGGCGAGGTGATCATCGATTCCATCATCTGGGTTGCGGTGATGACCAGCCGGTTTTTCTCGCGCGCCAGGGCAATCATGCGTTTTTGCAGCGCCGGCACGGCAGCATCGCCGACTTCGACGGCCAGATCCCCACGCGCCACCATCAGGCCGTCGGAGGCTTCCACAATTTCTTCCAGCGCCTCGACGGCTTCAACGCGTTCAATCTTGGCAATCGTCAAGGCGTGGCCACCGATCGCGCGGATCAGCTGGCGGGCCATGTACATGTCCTCGGCGCCCTTGGGGAACGACACAGCGATGTAGTCGGCCTGCAAGCCCACTGCGGTGCGGATGTCGGCCATGTCCTTGGCGGTCAGCGCCGGGGCAGAGAGGCCACCGCCCTGACGGTTGATGCCCTTGTTGTTCGACAGTTCGCCACCATGGCGGACAATGGTGTGGATCGCATCGCCATCGACACGCACGACGTCGAGGATGATGCGCCCATCATCAAGCAGCAGCACGGCGCCCGGCTCAACGTCGCGCGGCAACTCCTTGTAGTCAAGGCCAACGCACGTTTCGTCACCGATGTCACAGTTGGCATCGAGGATGAAGGGCGCACCCGGCGCCAGTTCGACGCGACCGCGGGCGAACTTGCCAACACGGATCTTCGGTCCTTGCAGGTCGGCCAGGATGCCGACCGGGCGCCCAACGCGAAGCGCGGCTTCACGGACGGCCTGAGCGCGGGCCTGATGGTCTTCGGCCTTGCCATGAGAGAAGTTCAGGCGAACGACATCGACACCGGCCTGCAACATCTGCTCGAGAATTTGCGGATCAGACGACGACGGGCCGAGGGTGGCTACGATTTTGGTATGACGCATCATGGGATTCAATCGGATTTCGGTAAAAAAGAGCCCGGCGCACCGGCAAGGGCACATGTCCTTACCAACACGCCGGGCTACAGGAGGCAAACGTTAGGCGCGTGCCCCGGCCGGAGCCAGGCCTTCCGCGTCGGCCGCCAGATCGGCGGCCTTTTTCTTGGCCTCGAGTTCGAGCGAACCAAGGTGCGAGAGGACGGCGAAGACGATGCCGAGCAGCGCGCCGGCGATCAGGGTGTAGAAGCCTGCCGACCAGCCGTACAGGTCAACCAGCTTGCCGATCAGGGCGGTGCCCATGGTCGTGCCGACGATGTAGCTCATGAAACCGCGCAGGCCGACCGCCGAGCCGACGGCAAAGGCGGGGACGACCTCCATGGTCACCACCGAAGCCAGGAACTGCGGCACGTAGATGAAGGCACCGATCGCCCCGGCAGCCGCAGTGACGACGATGAGGTCATTGCTGCTCCAGTAGAAGAACACCGAGACCAGGATGACCAGCATGCAGCCGATGGCCACGGGCATGCGCCGGCCCTTGAGGTATTTGTCGGTGAGGATGCCAGCGACCAG
>CAZHFS010000133.1:0-7239 GCA_964531885.1 uncultured Propionivibrio sp. | reverse complement strand
AGCGCTCGGCGTTGCGGCGCGCTTCGTGGGCCATGTTCTGGGCCAGCGCGTCGGCACAAGCGCCACCGACGTCGACGGTCAGTGAGTGGTCGACGACCATTTGTGTTGGCACTGCCGGGTTCACCTTGCTGGGGTCACCGCCGGCTTCGGCAATGGCATCGCGCAGTCCGGCGAGGTCGACGAGGGCCGGCGTGCCGAGCAGATCCTGCAACACGACGCGCGCCGGGTAGAAGGGGATGTCGCGGTCACTGCGGCCTTCGACGATTTGTTCGATCGCGCTGGCGATCTCGTCGCGCGGGGCGCGGCGCAGCACGGTTTCGGCGAGGACGCGCTGGGTGTAGGAGAGGCGGGCATAGGTGCCCGGCCTCAGGGCGTCGACGTGGGCGCGGGTGTCGATGCAGCGGCAGTCGCTGCCGGGGAGAGCGGAGGTGTGCATGGTGGAGTCTCTGTGGGTGATGGTGTGGCGTTGGCGTTATTGCTTCGATGCATCGCATTCTATAACCACCAAACGCAATGTCAAGCGATGTTTCGCGGACGCGTGTTGCGGAGTGAGGGCGCGCGCAGGTACGATGGACGGATGACGAATGCTTCCTTTTCTGCGGTCGAGCCGGTGCTGACCGCGCTCCAGAGCCGCGTGGCGCGCGACATCGTGTCGCTGGCCCGACGCGACAATCTCAAGGCTGGCGATCACCTCGTCGAGAGCACGCTGGCCCGCGACATTGGCACATCGCGCTCGCCGGTCAATGCGGCGCTGCGTTACCTGGTGGCGGTCGGGGTGGTCGCGCACGACCTGAACCGTGGCTATTTCCTGAGCCGTGATGCCAGCGATCTGGGCGAACTTGCCGACCAGTTCTCCGCCGAGCCGGACGATCCGCTCTACCTGCGCATCGCCGAGGAGCGCCTGGCCCGTGCCTTGCCCGACGAAGTCGGCGAGATCGACCTGATGCGCCGCTATGCCATTTCCCGCAGTGCATTGCGCAAAGTGCTGGCACGCATCCAGAAAGAAGGCTGGATCGAGAAGTCCGTCGGGCATGGCTGGGTGTTCCAGCCGATGATCGACTCCAATGCCGCGTACGAGGAAAATTATCTGTTCAGGGTATTGCTCGAGCCGGCTGCGCTGCAAAGCGAGCGGTTCCGCGTCGATCCCGAGGCGCTCGCCCGCCTGCGCCGGCAGCAGGAATTCATCGCCGCAGAGGGCTATGAGCGGATGACGGCGATCGAACTGTTCGAAGCCAACAGCGGCTTTCACGAAGTGCTGGCCGGCATGTCGGGAAACCGCTTCATCCTGCAGTCGCTGCGCCGGGCCAACCAGTTGCGGCGGCTCGTCGAATACCGGCATGCGGCCAGCGGCCGCGAGGCGCGCCGCGTCCAGATCGTTGAGCATCTGGCGATCCTCGATGCCATCGAGGCCGGCAATATGGCCAAGGCGGCGACCTTGATGCGCCAGCATCTTGAAGGCGCGCGCCAGGCCAAGGTGGTTGCCCGCAACGTTTTCCTCTGAGCGTGGCCGGCCATGCGCCGGGGCGAGGCTTGTGGGCGCGTTCTAACGATCAGGCGCTTTAGGGCGGGCCTTGTCCTTTGGTGATTGATTGCGTTTTGTGGTAACATGACGCAATCAATCACCGGGAGGAGTAAGCCGTGGACCACAGTGTCGTCTTTACCGGGGCAGGCGTGTCGGCGCGGATCATCGATCTGCCGGCAGCAGCAGGCGCCCAGCTCGAACGCCTGCCGGTGGTCATGCGCGTGCTCCTGGAAAATGTCCTGCGCGCCAGCCCCGATGCCGCGCAGGCCGCTGCGGCAGCGGCGGCGATCCTGGACTGGCTCGACACCGGCTGCAGTACGGCAGAGATCGAGTTCTACCCCGGGCGGGTGCTGATGCATGACACCACGTGTGGCCCGGCGCTGGCCGACATCGCGGCGATGCGCAGCGCACTGGCCGAAACCGGTATCGACCCCGCGCGCCTCAAGCCGGTGCTGCCGGTCGATGTGTCTACAGATCACTCGCTGCCCGTCGATTATTACGCCGAGCCGGAGGCGATGGCGCGCAACATGGCGGCCGAGATGCGCCGCAATGCCGAGCGCTACCGCTTCATGAAGTGGGCGGCCACGGCGCTGCCGGGGGTGCGCGTGCATCCGCCGGGTACCGGCATCATGCATACGCTTAACCTCGAGTGCTTGGCCAGCGTGGTCGGCGAGGAGATCCGTGGCGGCGAACGCTGGTTGTGCCCCGATACCCTGATCGGCACCGACAGCCATACGCCGATGATCAACGGCATTGGCGTGCTGGCCTGGGGCGTCGGTGGGCTGGAGGCGGAAAGCGTGATGTTCGGCATGCCCGTGATGTTGCGCTTGCCCGAGGTGGTCGGTGTCCGGCTGGAAGGCCGTTTGCCGGCCGAGGTGCAGACCACGGACCTGGCACTGCGTCTCACCGAACGCCTGCGCGAGCTTGATCTGGCCGACAAATTCGTCGAGTTCTTTGGTCCGGGGGTGGCCGAATTGAGCGCCGGTGCCCGCGCCGCGATTGCCAACATGGCGCCGGAATATGGGGCGTCGTGCGGATATTTTCCGATCGATGCACGCACGCTCGACTATCTGCGCGACACCGGGCGCGATCCGGTTCACGTTGCCCGGGTTGAGGCGTATGCCCGGCGCCAGGGGCTGTGGTTCGACCCGACGGCGACGCCGCGCTACAGCACGAGCCTGTGTGTCGACCTCTCCGCAACGACCCCGGCGCTGGCCGGGCCACGCCGGCCGCAGGACCGCCTGCCGCTGGCCCAGGCCGCAGCGGCCCTGTGTGCCGCCAGCGGGCGCACGGCCTTGCGTCCGGGCGACGGCCGGACTCCGCCGGATGGCGCCGTGGCCATCGCCGCGATCACCAGTTGCACCAACACCTCGGACCCCGAAGCCATCGTTGCCGCCGGCCTGTTGGCACGCAAGGCGCGGGCGCTCGGCCTGCGTCCCCCGCATTGGGTGAAAACATCCCTGGCTCCCGGATCGCCGACGGCGTGCGCCTATCTGGAACGCTGCGGCCTGCTCGACGATCTCGAAGCGGTCGGTTTCGGCATCGTGGGCTACGGGTGCACCACGTGCATTGGCAATTCCGGTGCCCTGCCGCCGGCAATCGTCGAGGCGATGCAGGACCAAGGTGGTGGCATCGTGCCGGTGGTGGTGCTCTCCGGTAACCGCAACTTTCCCGGGCGTGTGCATCCCGACCTCGACGCCGGCTTTCTGACGGCGCCGGCACGGGTGGTTGCCTACGCCCTGGCGGGGGACGTGAATCGCGATCTTGAGCGCGATCCCATTGCACATACCCAGGCTGGCCGGCCGGTGTATCTTGCCGACCTGTGGCCGAGCCCCGAGGAAATTGCCGAGGCGCTCGCGCAGGCCCGCGATCCGGCGCTGTTTGCCCCGGCTTACGCCGCCGCCGAGGCCAATCCGGCCTGGCAGGCATTGGCTGCCCCGGAGTCGGCGCTCTTCCCATGGGATCCGGCCTCAACCTACATCCGCCGGCCACCGTTTGCCCAGCGCACCCAGCCGAGCCGGCTCGGGCTCTACGCGGCGCGGGTGCTGCTGGCGCTGGGCGACGACGTGACCACCGACCACATCTCGCCGGTCGGTCAGATTCCTGCCTGGAGCACTGCCGGGCAATACCTCGTCGGCGCCGGCGAAGACCCGCACGACCTCAATGTCTATGCGGCGCGGCGCGCCAACTGGGAAGTGATGCTACGCGGGCTGTTCACCAACAAGGCGGTGCGCAACCTGCTCGCGCCTACACTGCCGGCTGGGCAGACGATCCATGCGCCGAGCGGGGAGGTGCTGTCCCTGCCGGAGGCCGCGATGCGCTATGCCAGCGCCGGCGAGGCGGTGGTGATCGTCGCCGGCGAGCGTTACGGCATGGGGTCGTCGCGCGACTGGGCGGCCAAGGGCGTGGCCCTGCTGGGCGTGCGCGCGGTGCTGGCCGTGGGTTTCGAGCGCATCCACCGCTCCAACCTGATCGGCATGGGGGTTCTGCCGGTCTGCCTGCCGCCGGGCTGTTCGCCGCATACGCTGGCCTTGCAGGTCGATGACCGGATCGAGGTGGACGCGCCGGAGGCTGGTTTCGCTCCGCGCCAGGCGATTCCGATCCGCATCGTGCGTGCTGACGGCCGGTGCGACAGCCTGAACGGGCGCGCGGCCGTCGAAACCTCCCTGGAAGTCGCCCAACTGCGCCGCGGCGGCGTGATTCCGCTGATCCTGCAGCGCTGTGCCGACGGGGGCGGATAAAGCGAACAACCTCCGGTGATTTATCACCGTTCCGGTGCCGAAAGTGATTTCGCGCACCGGTTTTTTTTGCATTTAATGTGCAAAAAGTGTGCGGAAATCCGAACGCTTTTCGTCCCCATATATTCGGTTAACCGACATGTCAAATTTGAAAACAAATAAACACGCAATTTATCAACAAGTTAGAAATTGCATGTGGATTGCTTTGGCTGGCACGCCACCTGCTAGTTTGCTTCCGCCCGTGAGAGGGTAATGGGGGGCTGCGTGGAGTGGCCGAATTAACGATATCCCGGGATAACACCGGGGCAGGAGTGGTTACATGAAAATGAACAAATTGACGTGGATGATCCTCGTCGCCATGGTCGCGGGCATCGCGGTCGGCTACGTGGCGCATGGCCTAGCGCCGACGCCTGAAGCGGCCAAAGAAATCGCCGGCTATTTCAACATCGTTACCGATATCTTTCTGCGCTTGATCAAGATGATCATCGCCCCGCTGGTCCTGGCCACGCTGGTCGCCGGCCTCGCCAACATGGGTGACAGCAAGACGGTCGGACGCATTGGCTTGAAAGCCCTGAGCTGGTTCATCGGCGCCTCGTTCTTCTCGCTGCTCCTCGGCCTGTTCTGGTGCAACGTCCTGCAACCGGGCCACGCCCTCAATATTCCGTTGCCCGATGCCGGCACGGCGACCAACCTGAAAACGGGCGCGCTCAACCTCAAGAGCTTCATCACCCACGTTTTCCCCAAGAGCATCATCGAGGCGATGGCCGGGAACGAGATTCTGCAGATTCTCATTTTCTCGCTGTTCTTCGGTATGGCCCTTGGTCACTACCACCAGAAGCGCGGCAGCGCGATGGTGCAGATGATGGACGACCTGATGCACGTCATGCTGCAGGTCACCGACTACGTGATGCGCGTCGCACCGATCGGCGTGTTTGCCGCCGTTGCTTCGGCGATCACCACTCAGGGTCTCGGCATCCTGATCACCTTCGGCAAGTACATGGGCAGCTTCTACCTGGCCCTGGCGTCGCTGTGGGTGCTGCTGATCGCGCTCGGCTACCTCGTGCTCGGCAAGGAAGTGTTCCGTCTGCTCAAACTGGTGCGCGGCCCGATGCTGGTCGGTTTCTCGACCGCGAGCAGCGAGGCCGTGTATCCCAAGCTGATGGAGCAGCTCGAGAAGTTCGGCATCAAGCCGCGCGTTACCGGTTTCGTCCTGCCCTTGGGCTACTCGTTCAACCTCGACGGGTCGATGATGTACACGACCTTTGCCGCGCTGTTCATCTCGCAAGCCTACAACCTGCCGCTGTCGCTTACTGAGCAGCTGACCATGCTCTTGGTGCTGATGGTTTCGAGCAAAGGCATTGCCGGCGTGCCGCGCGCTTCGCTGGTGGTCGTGGCTGCCGTGCTGCCGATGTTCGGCCTGCCCGAAGCCGGTCTGCTGATCATCCTCGGCGTCGACCAGTTCCTCGACATGGGCCGTACGGTGACCAACGTGCTGGGCAACACCATCGCCACCGCCGTCGTCGCCAAGTGGGAGAACGCCATCGATCCGGCCGCCGCGACGGACGACGAAAACGAAATCGAGCTCTCGCTCATTGAAGATCCGCTGCTCCCCGGCCCCGAGCCCGTGGCAGCCAAGGCCTGAGCGCTTGTTTCGCTCAGCCGAGTAAAGACACCGAGCCTCCGGTGTATCACCTTTCCGGCGCCTTGTGCGCCGGTTTTTTTTGCCTGTGCGTTGGGTGAAAAACGCTCAGCACGGCATGCACGGGGAAAGGCGGAATCCGCAGCGCGGCCCTTGTGCCCCAGGTGTGCCTGGTTTTTGATGGATCTGGCGGCATGCCACGAGCCATGCCTTGACACGGGGTCAGGGGGGGCGCTGCGTGATCCCCGTGGTTTATCGCTTATAAGCCACCCAAGCCCACCGCACTCAGCGGTGGAAGACGACCATCAGCGCTTTGGCGTCGCTCTTGCTCACGTTGCGGATGGCGTGCGGACAGTCGGCCTGGTAACGGGCGGTAGCGCCCGTCTTGAGCTTTTTCTTCTCGCCGCGCACTTCCAGCTCCAGGCTGCCCTGCAGTACGGTCAGGTGCTCGGTGGCGCCAGGGTCGTGCGGGTTCGAGGCGAGTTCGCCGCCGGGCACCAGGGTCAGTTCGTACCACTCGAATTTCCCCGCCAGTTCCATCGGGCCGAGGATGCGCAGGGTATAGCCCGCGTGGTCGCCGGGCAGGGTCGGCAGTTCGTGCGCTTCGAGGACGCGGATCGTGTCGACCGGACGCTTTTCCGCACTGAGCAGTTCGCCGATGCCGATGCCCAGGGCGTTGGCCAGGCGCCAGGCCACGGCGATCGTCGGGTTGGCCTGGTCGCGCTCGATTTGCGAAAGCATCGACTTGGAGACGCCGGCGGCGCGCGACAGGTCGTCGAGGGTCAGGCCGCGCGCCTGGCGCAGCTTCTGCAGGGTAGCGCCGACTTCGGGCGGCGATTGTGTGGCACGGGCGGTGGGCATGGCGACGGACGATGGAAAAAGGCTTGCCTTGTTTAATGGTTGTGGCTAGTATCCAATATATCGAACTACAGTTCTGTATAACGAACTCCGTCCGCTGGATTGAACAGCATCCTAACAGACGGCGCCCTCCACAGCCACACGACAGGAAACATCATGCCTAACGCACGAATGCAGGACTCCTTCTACCAGGGCCTCCAGGCCAACCTCGATGCCCTGCGCGAACAGGGTCTGTTCAAGAGCGAGCGGGTGCTGGCCTCACGCCAGGGCAGCCAGGTGACCTGCGACGACGGACGGGCGCTGATCAACCTGTGCGCCAACAACTACCTCGGGCTCTCCGGCGAGGAAGCGCTGGTCGAAGCCGCCGAAGCGGCGACCGAACGCTTTGGCTATGGCCTGTCGTCGGTGCGCTTCATCTGCGGCACGCAGACGGTGCATAAGGAGCTCGAAAAGGCCATCGCCGACTTCCTCGGCATGGAAGA
>CAZHFS010000132.1:0-7260 GCA_964531885.1 uncultured Propionivibrio sp. | reverse complement strand
CTCGACTACATGCTCGGCACCGTGCAGGACATCACCCCGCGCAAAATGCACGAAATGGCCTTGAGTGTGGCCAATGCGCAACTCAAGACAAATCAAGCGGAGTTGCGGGAGCAGAATGAACGCTTGCGTGACACCCAACACGAACTCGAAGAATCGCGTACCCGCTTTATCGACCTGTACGAAAACGCACCGGTTGCCTACCTCACCCTCGATCCGGACGGTCATATCCAGCGCATCAATCAAACGGGATGCGCGCTCCTTGGTCTAAGGAACGATGCCGTTTCCGGATTCAATTTCTCGGCATTTGTCTCCACCACCGATCGCCAGCGCTGGGGCGATTTCCTGCGCACAACCAACGACAATGCACTGCACAGCGCCGAGTTCTGCATCGAGCACGCGGATGGATCGCTGCTTTTTGTCAATGCCGAATGCGTTCAACAGGCGGCGGATGGTGCCCCCGTCGAACTGCGCCTAACGCTGACCGATGTCACGGCCAGACGCCAGGCCGAAATGGCCTTGCGTGCCAGCATCGAGCGCTATGAGGCGGTCACACAAGCGGCCAACGATGCGATCATCAATACGAACAACCGCGGCACCATCGTCGCCTGGAACCCGGCCGCTGAACGCATCTTCGGTCTCCCGGCAGCAAAAATCGTCGGACACTCGATTAGCCAGCTTTTCCCGGCACGCGAACACCAGCGGCATCAAAACCTGCTGGCCAGCAACACGGAAGCGGCCACGTATGCACACGATGGCATGGAGTTCTTTGCCTTGAGGCACGACGGGAGCGAATTTGAAGTCGAGTTATCGTTGTCCCGCTGGCAAGTGGCCGACGGGCTGTATTTCACACACACCGTCAGGGACATTTCCCTGCGCAAGAAAACGGCACAGACCCTGTGCATCCTCTCCGAAGTTGTCCGGCAAAGCCCTGAAGCCGTCCTCATTACCGATACCGAAGGCAAGATCGAATACGTCAACGAGGCATTCACCCAGCATACAGGCTACCAGGCCGCTGAAGTCATCGGAAAAACACCGGGACTGCTCAAATCCGGGCGCACCCCCGAAGCAACCTATGTCGAACTGTGGGAGGCGCTGCAACGCGGCGAAGCTTGGCACGGCGAGTTCATCAACCGGAACAAGGATGGCAGCCTGCGCACGGTGTTTGCCATGCTCGCACCGATTCGCCAGGACAATGGGCCAGTCTCGCACTTCGTCTCGATCCAGGAAGACATTACCCTCACCAAGGCGATGCAAGAAGAACTGGAACGCTATCGGAATCACCTGGAGGAGGTCGTCACCGAGCGCACCGCGCAGTTGGCCGAAGCACGCTTGCAGGCTGAAGCAGCCAACATCGCCAAGAGCTCTTTCCTGGCCAACATGAGTCACGAAATCCGTACCCCGATGAACGCCATCGTCGGCCTGACTCACCTGCTGCGCAACAGTGAAGCCACACCCCGCCAACTCGACCGTCTGGACAAGATCGAAAGCTCGGCGGCCCACCTGCTGTCGATCATCAACAACATTCTCGACCTTTCCAAGATCGAAGCCGGCAAGATGGTGCTCCAGGAAGCGGATTTCTCGCTGGCCACGGTGTTTGAAAATGTCCGCACCATGATCATCGATCATGCGCGACAAAAACGCCTGCCAGTGATCATCGATCTGGAGCAAGTGCCGCTCTGGCTGCATGGTGATGCAACCCGACTGCGCCAAGCGCTGCTCAACTACGCCATCAACGCGGTCAAATATACGGATCACGGGCAAATCACCCTGCGTGCCAGCGTACACGAGGAAACGAAGGATCAACTGTGTTTGCGTATCGAGGTCGTGGATACCGGCATCGGAATCCATCCCGAAAAACTGCCGACCCTGTTCAAAGCCTTCGAGCAGGCTGACACAACGAATACCCGCAAGTACGGTGGCACCGGGCTCGGGCTGGCAATTACCCAGCGCATCGCCCAACTCATGGGTGGTGAAACCGGGGTGAGCAGTGTGCGTAACGGGGGGAGTACCTTCTGGTTTACAGCCCGGCTGCGCCGTGGTCGCGGAAACATGCCGCAGAGTGAGAGCAGGCCGGCAATCGACCTCGAGAAACGTCTGCGCGAAGATTTTCGGGGCAGACACGTCCTCATCGCCGACGATGTGGATGTCAATCTCGAAGTCGCCCAACTCCTTCTGCACAACGTCGGGCTACAGGTCGACTCGGCGCGCAATGGCCGAGAAGCCGTCGACAAGACCCGCATCACCGCCTATGACCTCATCCTGATGGACGTCCAGATGCCGGAAATGAACGGACTGGAAGCCACCCGAGCCATTCGCAGGCTGTTCGGCCGCAGCAAAATTCCCATCCTGGCGATGACGGCCAATGCGTTCGAGGAAGACCGTCGTTCCTGCCTTGAGGCGGGGATGAATGATTTTGTCGCCAAGCCCGTCGATCCGGATACGCTTTACTCGATGCTCGTCAAATGGCTGCCGCAAAGAAGAAACAGCGATCCCTTCGTTGCGACGCAAGCAGAAACGGTCACCCTCCCGCCCGAACCACCGGTTCAAGCATCTACGCCGCTGAGCGCCCGCCTGGGTCAAGTGCCCTCCCTGGATGTCGCTGGCGGATTGGCCCGGGTTCGTGGCAACGAGGAAAAATACGCTCAGGTCATCAGTCTGTTCCTGCGCAGTCACCGCGATGACGCCCAAAGCATCACCAACGCGATGAGCCGCAATGACTTGAAACAAGCAGAACTCATCGCGCACGCGCTCAAGGGCTCGGCCGGTTTGATCGGTGCCAAGGAAGTTTCCGCCTTGGCCTCTGCCCTGGTCGAAGCCATCCGGCACGACGAAGAGGCCAACCTGATCGAGCAACGGCACCTCGAACTCCTGCCTCCGCTCAACACGCTGGTCGAGGAACTCGATGCGGCGTTGAGGGAACCAGAGCCAGAGCAGAACACCGAAAGTGCGCCAGAGGCCCCAAGCGATGTGTGCCTGGAACTCTCCACGTTGCTTGAAAACGGCGACCTCGCCGCCCGGGATCTGGCGCAGAAAGAACGGCAACGTCTGGCGGCGCTCCTCGGGCCGCGCGCCACGACCATTCTGTCGGCTATCGAAGTCTTCGATTTTCCTCTAGCGCTGGCCGAACTCCGGCTCGCGGATGAAACGAGAGAAACGGCGCCGCAGGCAATCGAAACCGACCGTTAGCGCTCAGGTCACGCTGTTCTGGCGCGGCATCGCCTCAACAACGATGCGGACAAGCTCCGCTACCGAACCGGCCTGCAGCTTCTGCATGATCAGTTGGCGGTAGGTTTCGGCCGTACGTACGCCGATGCCGAGTTCATCAGCGATCACTTTGGTCAGCTTGCCCTCGAAAATCCCTTGCAGCACTTCGCGTTCACGCGGCGTGAGCAGGGCCATGCGCTCGCCGATCATGCGGTTACGGGCCTGCAATTCCGCACGTTCGCGGTCAATGCGCAACCCGTCCTGAATGCGCTCCAGGAGGTGCTGAGAGGAAAACGGCTTTTGGAAAAAATCAAGCGCACCGCCGCGCATGGCGCGCACCACCGATTGAACCTCGGCATAACCGGAAATGAAGATGATCGGTAAATTAATCTGACGCCGCAGCAACTCATCCTGCAGTTCAAGTCCGCTCATGTCCGGCATGCGCAGGTCGGTCACAATGCAGCCCTCTAGCCCATCGAGCGTCTGATCAAGGAACTTGAGCGCGCTATCAAACACCGCATACGGCAAGCCTATCGACTCAACGAGATCGACGAGGAGGAAACTGACCACGGGGTCGTCGTCGATCAAATAGACCTTGGGTTGCATACGTGCATTGCTGACCGTTTTCATCGCCGCGAGGCCCGTCGTATATGACGTGAGAGATCATACTTAATCGAGATTATCTCTGCAACACAATGATTAAATTGAACAAGAACACAAACAAAAACCCGGTCTTTGCAACTGAATCAAAGACCGGGCCAGGCTAAAACCCCTTGTCCTGCTTATTGAATCAGCCCTCTGGCCTGCATGCGATCACACCCCTGTTGACGTGGCTCAGGCAGAGTCACCCCTTTGGCTTTGGCCCGCTCCTCCATCTTGGCCCGGTGTTCAAGCTGCACTGATTTGCATTCCTCGTAGGTTTTGACCGAACGCATCTGCTCACGGTGTGCCACACGCTCCTCAGGAGTCATCAGGTTCCACCCGGGGGCCTGTCCCGGGCCTGCCGCCCCGCGGGTTCCCGCAGCAAAACGACGTTCGCAGGCATTGGCACGCGGCACCGGCAAGCTGATCCCCTTGTCCTTGGCGCGGGTTTCCAGAAGCGCACGATGCTCGGCCTGCAGCGCCTTGCATTCATCGACGGTCTTGGCGGCACGCATGGCATTGCGGTGTGCAACCATTTCCTCGGAGGTCAACAGGTCGGCTGCCGGACCACGCATGGGGCCGCCGCCCTGGCCTTTGCCGGCGCGCTGCCCCGCACCGGGCCCAGCCCCTTGCTGACCGCCCGCCATGAGTCGTTCGCAGGCGTTAGCCGGCACAGCCGGCAGCGCAATCCCGCGCTCCTTGGCCCGTTCCTCGATCAAGGCACGATGCTTGGCCTGCACCGCCTTGCACTCATCCACGCTCTTCGTTGCCCGCATTGCCGTCCAGTGTGCATCGCGCTCTGCCGGAGACAGCAGGCTCCAACCTGGGCCACCCCCGGCGCCCATTCCGGCACCCATTCCGGTGCCAAATCCAGGCCCCGGCCCGGGCTGGGCAAATGCGGGGGTTAGCAGCGTGAAGCCAAGCACCGCCCAGCAAGTTAAAAGATGTCTGACCTTCGTTTTCATCGCAAGGCTCCTTCTTTGGTTATTCAAGGCAATCTCAATCGGTATTTCAGACGGCCCCTTGTCCGCCGCCTTGAACACATTAAAGGCCAAACCGGCACCACTGACGTTTCCGGTCTTCAGTCTTTTTGCATCGCCACTTTGCAAAGTAACTACGCGTTACACTGGGTTACATTATTCTCGACCACGCACCACCTAGCAGGGAATAATTCGCTATCACTCCACGCTGCCAAACCGCCGACCGCATCAACTGCCTCATCAATAACCTCATTGACAGCCAACTTAACGCCAGAAAAACAGCCTCCTCAATCGCGCCATGGAAAGAACCGACTGCATCCTGATCGTTGACGACGACCCAGAGATCCGCCGCCTGCTCGTCGACTATCTCGCCCGCAATGGCTATGCGGCCTTGGCCGCTCGCGATGGACGCGAGATGAAAATGTTGATCGAGCGCCAATTGGTCGATCTTGTCGTGCTCGATCTCATGCTTCCCGACATTGACGGGCTCACGCTCTGCCGCGACCTGCGTGCTACTCCCCGCACCCAGAACCTGCCCGTGCTGATGCTCACTGCCCGCGGAGAGGAAACCGACCGGATCGTCGGCATCGAGATGGGCGCGGACGACTACCTTGTCAAACCCTTCAACCCGCGCGAGTTGCTGGCCCGGATCAAAACCATCCTCCGCCGCACCCGTGCCCTGCCGCCCAATCTGCGCCCAGAGCCGGCTCGCAACTTGTGTTTTGCCGGGTGGTGTCTGGATACGGCAGCACGTGTTCTCACTGCGCCGGATGGCGTCGTCACGCCGCTCTCCGGTGGGGAATTCCGGTTGCTGCGCATCCTGCTCGATCACCCCAACCGGGTACTCTCCCGCGACCAGTTGTGTGAGCTGATTCATGGCCGCGAAGCCAGCCCTTACGACCGGGCCATCGACGTGCAGATCAGCCGCCTGCGCCAACGCCTGCGAGACGAGAGCCGAGAACCGCAGCTGATCAAGACGGTTCGCGGTGAAGGCTACGTTCTCGCCGCAACAGTCGAAGGCCGCGAGACATGCGCCTGAGCCTGCGCGCCTTGCCGGGCAGCCTCTTCGCGCGTATGGCCCTGCTACTGCTCGCCGGGCTGGTCGCCGCCCAGTTTGTCAGCTTCTGGTTGTTTTCCGGCGAACGCAGCACCGTCGTCGCCCAGACACGCAACCAGCAGTTTGTCGAACGCCTTGCCGACCTCGTCCAGCGCCTCGAAAACGAAACGCCACTACAACGTGCGGCGACCCTTGCCGGAATGCAGCGTGGTGACCTGCGCGCCCAATGGATCGCGGCCGAAAGCATCGCCCCGAATCCTCCGCGCGGGCAGTTACAAGCCAACCTTGCTGCCCGCCTCGGCGGCCCAAGGGAAATGCGTATCGTCAGTGGTGCTGGTGGCGGAGGAATGAATGCGGGCATGGGCTCCGGCCCGGGCGGCGGCATGGGCTGGCGAGCCCGTAACGAAGCACCGTTCGACTCGCAACCCAGCCCCCGCCCCGCCCTGCAACGCAGCCTCGACATCCGCCTGCAGGATGGACAGTGGCTACGCGTCACTTTACAGCGAGACAGCGACCCACCGGCCCTGCCGCGCGACTTTTACCTTCACCTGCTGCTCGCCGTCGGCATTGTCGCCGCCGCCATCATCTTCGCCGTGCGCCAGGCCACACGACCGTTGCACACCCTGGCCCAGGCCGCCGAAAATTTTGGCCGCGATCTCGATGCCCCGCCGCTACCCGAACAAGGTGCCAATGAAACACGCCGCGCCGCGCAAGCCTTCAATCGCATGCAGGCCCGAATCAAGCGTCTAGTCGAGGAACGCGCACGGGCTCTGGCCGCCGTCTCGCACGATTTGCGCACGCCGCTCACCCGCCTGCGCCTGCGTACCGAACTCGTCGACAACGAAGAGCTGCGCGAGCAAATGGCCGCCGATCTCGACGCCATGGCCGCCATGCTCGACGCCAGCCTCGATTATCTGCGCGGGCTGCAGGACAGCGAACCGGCACGGCCGATCGACATCAACGCCCTCTTGCAGACCCTGGTCGACGACAACGCCATCCAGGGTCGATCCCTCGTGCTCCTTGGGGCAGCCAAGGCCCCGTATCGTGGACGACTCGCCGCGCTGCAACGCGCCCTGCAGAACCTCATCGACAACGCCTTCAAATACGGACATGACGTGCGTCTGAACGTTACCGACAACGATGATGCGCTGCTTCTGGCCGTTGAAGACAACGGCCCCGGCGTCCCTCCTGCCGAACTTGAGCGCCTCGGCACCCCGTACTACCGCCCTGACGCCGCCCGCCGCAGCGCCACCGGCGGTGTCGGTCTTGGCCTCTCCATCGCCCGCGACGTCGCAGCCATGCATGGTGGCACCCTCACCCTCGCCAACCGCCCCAGCGGAGGCTTCACGGCCACCCTCTGCCTGCCGCGGGTGGCGG
>CAZHFS010000131.1:4928-7292 GCA_964531885.1 uncultured Propionivibrio sp. | reverse complement strand
TTTCGTTGTGCACGATGCTGGTCATGAGCCGCTGGCTTTGCGTTTGCGAACGCAGTTCAGAAATGCCGATGACAAAGATCACCACGATGCCGGCCGCAAAGCCGAGCGTTGCCGAGCGGCCGAGCGGCCAGCTGGATGGGTGCTTGCCGCAACTGGCAGTAAACAGCCCGGAGCTTACGAGCATGAGCAGGACGGCGGTGTCGAAGGCGGTGGCGGTGTCGCCCAGCCAGCGGGCATCGCTGACATGCAGGGTGAGGGTGGCAATCAGCGAAGCGAGTGCGGAGCCAAAACAGGTCAGGCTGCACCCGCAGGCGAGGAGAATGGCGGCAGGACGAACGCCGCGTTTCAAGTTGATGAACAGGGCGATGGACAGGAGCAGCAGGCTGAAATTGTTTTCCGGGATGGCATCCATCGTCGCTGCGAGGGGCAGCAGAGCGGCTAATTGGTTGTCGGCGTGGGCGGCCCCTTTCATCAGCCACCAGCTAAGGCTCAGCAGGGTGCTGCACAGGAGGAGGGTGGCGCAAATGAACGCGGCGCGTCGCCGGAATGCAAGACCGCGATGCAGCGGTAGCGCGGGCAGGAGCAGTCCTGTGCTGGCGAGGGCAATACAAACCGCTACGAAAGGCGGGGTGGCGAGCCAGGGCAGCATTGGGCGCGGGATGTCTTCCCCTGCGTACACGGCGGCAATCAGCAAAATCAGCAAGGCTGCGGCGGCCGAAATGCCGCCTGCGGTACAGACATACCAGCGCTGATCGTGGCTGCGCGATTCCGGCAAGGAGGGCATCAGTGGCATGGTCAGTTCGCTTCCCGGACGAATTGGCCGTGACGCACGGTAGCGATGTAGGTGACGGTTTGGGCGTCGCCGTAGGCATCGATGACGATGTGGCTCTGCCTGCCCTGGAAGGTTTTTTTTGCCAGGATGGCTCGTTTAAGGTCATGCGCAGGCGTGCCGGTGGACAAGAGGTCGATGAGGATGTTGGCGGCATCGTAGGCGTTGGTTGCCGCAAAGCCCGGGGGCTGTCCGTAGGCTTTGCTGTAGGCCGAGAGGAATTCGCCGTAGGCCGGTGCCGCGCTGTTTGCATCAAAGGACTGCGCAACCCGAAGCCCCTCAATCCATGGGTCGCCAAGTTCGATCAGGCGCGGGGTTCCCGCACTTTCGGTGGCAATGAGTTCGACCGTGGCGTGGCGCCTGCGGATGCTCTGGGCGAGGATGGCCGTATCGAGCGGTTGCGTGGTCAGGAGAATGCCGTCCGGGTTTTCCGTGAGCGCCCGGCGTGCCAGGGCATTGAAGTCCGTGGTTTCGTCGGGGACAAAAGCGATAGGTTCTAGCAAGGCATGGCTTTCGCTGCGGAATGCCGAACTGAAGTCGCGCAGCCAGCTTCGGCTGTAGGCCGTGTTGCTCAGATCGATGACCGGCCGGATGCGTTTGATCGCGGTGTGTTCTTTCAGATGGTGAGCGGTTGCGGCAGCGAAGTCGCTGGCGCTCGGGGAGGTGCGGATGAAGTAGTCGTCGTTTTGGGAGAGCTGAGTGCTGCTCACCGTGGGGCTGATCAGGAGAATGCGGCGTTCGTTGGCATGCGGCTGCAGGGTGTAGGCGATGGCGTTGGTCATCGGTCCGATGACCGCCGCGACGCCTCGGTCGGCCAGACGGTGAAAGGCGAGTCGGGCGGTCTCCGGATCATGCCGGTCGTCGGCCTCGATCAATTCGATGCGCCGTCTCTCTGAAATGCCCGCTGCATTGTGCTGGTCCACCGCCAGACGAGCACCATACAGGCCGCTGATGCCCAGGTCGGAGGCGCGGCCGCTTAAGGGACCAAGATAGCCGATTCGGATGGGTTGTGGCGGGGCGCAACCGGCAAGCCACAGCGCGGCGGCCACGATGCACAGCAGGGTACAGGCCGCGTGGCGTGCCTTGAGCTCTCCCGGTTTGCCGAGTCGCGATGCCGGCCCACCCAGGTTCGTCATGGTCACCTTCCCCTCTGCCGAATAATGGCCTCCCTGCGCGGGGAGGCTGCGCGTCCGGCGAGCACCGGATGATTCATTTTTGCATTGCCGCCAGGCACTTGGCAATGATTAGATGCTAGGTTGTGGTGGCCGAGATGCCGCTGTGGTGTATGTCAGCCAATGCGGAGTGAGCGATACCGATTCGCGTTCAATAAGCAGGAAACAAAGAGATCAAATCATGGTGGGCACAGTGCACACGGCGAAAAGCAATGACAAAGGCAATGGTTCGTGTGGCACGCTCTGTTCGCTCCTTGGCTAGGCAAAGGGAAATCACAAATCAAATTTCTCGCCGTGCCCACCATGTCCGCTGTATTCGCCGTGCTTAGCTCGCCGCAGTTAGCTGCTTGAACGCAAAAGGGG
>CAZHFS010000131.1:0-4828 GCA_964531885.1 uncultured Propionivibrio sp. | reverse complement strand
CGCTGTATTCGCCGTGCTTAGCTCGCCGCAGTTAGCTGCTTGAACGCAAAAGGGGATTAGGAGAGGACAGATGCATGGCGCGTGTGAAGTCGTAGTGCGGCTCGGTGCCCGCGCCCACGCCAGTTGCGGTGGTTGGTCTTGGTTCCAGGCGAGACTGGGGCCTCGCTCGGGCTTCTTCTTGCCGATTTCTGCCGCGTTTCCTTAGCTTGCAGCCGGCGCTGCGAAGCCCTGCGGGATGTCGGCGGCAACGTGGCGCAGCGCGTTGCGCGCTGCCAGGTAATCCGGGTAGAGTCGCCCGACTGTTTGCCAGAAGCGGGGGCCGTGGTTCATCTCGAGGAGGTGGGCGACTTCATGCGCAACGACGTAATCGACGAGGTGCTCGGGCAGGAAGATGAGGCGCCAGTTGAGGCGAATCGCACCGCGCCGGTTACAGCTTCCCCAGCGCGTCCTGGCGGCGGAAAGGGTCAGAGGTGGTTGGGGGAGGCCAAGGCGTGCCGAAAAAAAGAGAAGGCGTGCCTCGAACCATTCCCGGGCCTTGGCGCGCAAGGTGTTTTCCAGCAGGCGGGGAGCCACCGCGGGGGTGCGCAGGCACAGGGTCAGGACGGTTTGCCTGTCAGCCGTTGGTGACCAGATGGCCTGATTGGTGCCCCGTGCCAGACGGAGGGTCAGCATGCCTCCCAGAAAAGGCAGCTGTGTCCCGTCGGTCAGTGCAAGCCGGCCGGGCTGTGGCCGCGCGCGCCATTCCTCGAGCTTGCGCTCAACCCAATCGGCATTCCGGCGGATGAGCTCCTCGATGTCGCTCAGGGCGGCGCGGAGCGGTGCCCCGACGCGCAGGCCGCGATGGTCGATCGATAATCCGATGGTGCGCCGCCGCGCGCGGCGCAAATGGTAGTCAATGCGCCGCTCGCCCAGTGCGATGCTGCGCAATGTCTCATCCGCGCCGGTGCCGGGCGTTTCAGGCACGTTGGGCCTGGGCTCCGTCCAGCATCGCCTGCGGCCGGAGCCGCTGCATTTCGGCGTTGATCCATTGTTCGGCCAGGGCGGTGACTTCGTCTGCGGTTTTGCCCGTTGGATCGATGGCCGGGCCGATGCTCACAGTCACAAGGCCGGGGCGTTTGACGAAAGCATTACGCGCCCAGACATCGCCAGCATTGTGGGCTACCGGCACGACCAGCGCGCCGCTTTCGGTTGCGAGGTTGCCCCCGCCACTCTTGAAGCGCCGGGTCTCGCCGGGGGCGATGCGCGTGCCTTCGGGGAAGATCGTTACCCAATAGCCGGCGGCGATCCGCTCGCAGCCCTGTTTGACGACTTGTTTGAGTGCGTCACGGCCCGCGCCACGGTCAATCGAAATCATGCGCACAGCGGCGAAAGCCCAGCCCAGGAAGGGAATGAGCAGCAAGGAGCGTTTGAGCACAAAGACCTGATCCGGAAATATTTCCTGCAGGGCCACGGTCTCCCAGGCCGACTCGTGCCGGCTGAGGATGATCGATGCCTTCTCGGGAATGTGCTCGCGGCCGATCACCCGGTAGCGGATGCCGAGCACGTATGTGCAGATGGCCATGAACAGTTTGCGCCAGATGGCAATGAGGGCAAACCGCCAGCGCATGGGCAGCACGACGGCGAGCGAGACCAGAAAGCCAAAGGGGGCTGTGACCAGCGTGGCGAGCAGCAGGAACAGCGTGGAGCGGAGAACGGCAATCATTGGTTGGACAGGACGTGGTCGACGGCGGTGGCGAGATCTGGGAAGCTTAGTGTGCCCTCGGGCAGGCCCCCCGCTGCTTGGGTCCCTTCCCCCTTGCCGGTGAGGACCAGAACGGGGCGGGCATTTACCGCGGCAGCGGCCTGCAGATCGCGCAAGGAGTCGCCGACCGCGTAGGTTTCGCTCAGATCGGCGTTGAAACAGGCGCCAATCCGCTCGAACATGCCTGGCTTGGGTTTGCGGCAAGTGCAGTCGGCCGAGACCGCATGCGGGCAATAAAAGATCGCATCAATGCGCCCACCTTGGGCCTGAACGGCGCGATGCATCTTTTCATGGATGGCGTTGAGCGTATCCATGTCGAACAGACCGCGGCCGATACCGGACTGGTTGGTGGCGATCACCACGCGAAAGCCGGCCTGGGTGAGCCGGGCGATGGCTTCCAGGCTGCCGGGGATGGGCTTCCACTCGGCAGGCGACTTGATGAACAGGTCGGAGTCAAAATTGATGACTCCGTCGCGGTCGAGGATGATCAGCTTCATACAGCCAGGCGTGAAATGTCGGCAACGGCGTTGAGCTGGGCGTACAGCGACTTGAGCAGGCCCAGACGATTAGCGCGCAGGAGCGGTTCATCGACGTTGACCATCACTTCGTCGAAGAAACGGTCGACCTCGGCGCGGACCCCGGCGAGGGCCAGCAGTGCCTCCGTGTAGGCACCGTTGGTGACGTGCGAGGACACCAGCGGGGCGAGTTGGACCACCCGCTCAAACAAGGCTTTCTCGGCGTCCTCCTGCAGCAGGGCGAGATCCGGTTCGGGGATCTTGCCGTCGGCCTTCTTGAGGATATTGCCGATGCGTTTGTTGGCCGCAGCAAGCGCCTGGGCCGCATCGTTGGCGAGAAACTGGCGGACGGCTTCGAGCTTTGCCGGGATGAGGTCCATGCGCGTCGGGTGCTGGGCCAGCACCGCGTCGACGACGTCCTGGCCATGCCCAGCTTCGCGAAGGAAGCCGCGCAGGCGCTCGAGCATGAAATCGCTGAGCTGTGTGGCGTATCCCTCGGTGTTGAGGGTGCCCGGCGGGAAGGCGCGAGCCGATTCGGCAAGCAGTTCGCCCAGGTCGAGCGGCAGTGGCTTCTCCATCAGGATACGCAGCACGCCGAGCGCGGCACGGCGGAGCGCGAAGGGGTCCTTGTCGCCGGTCGGGACCAGCCCGATGCCGAAGAATCCGACCAGGGCGTCGAGTTTGTCGGCCAGCGCGACCGCGCAGGAGACATTGCTCTCCGGCAGCACATCGCCGGCAAAACGCGGCCGGTAGTGGTGTTCCATGGCTTCGGCGACATCTGCCTTGGCGCCTTCGTGCGCGGCGTAGTAGCGGCCCATGATGCCCTGCAGTTCAGGGAATTCGCCGACCATGTCGGTGAGCAGGTCGACCTTGCACAGCAGGCCGGCGTTGCGCGCCTGCGCCGTGTCGGCGCCCAGCTTGCCGGCGATAAAGGCGGCAAGGGTGCCGAGACGTTGAGCGCGGTCACCGAGCGAGCCGAGCTTGTTGTGATAGACCACCGAGCCGAGTTTCATGGCGCGCGAAACGAAACCGTTCTTTTTGTCCTGCTCGAAGAAAAAGCGGGCATCCGCGAGGCGGGGTCGAACAACGCGCTCGTTACCGCCAACGACGGCCGAGGGGTCGGAGGGGTTGATGTTGCTGACCAGCAGGAATTGATTGGTCAGTTTCCCTTCGGTATCGAGCAGCGGGAAATATTTCTGGTTGGCCTTCATGGTCAGGATCAGGCATTCCTGTGGTACCGCCAGGAATTCCTCATCGAAACGGCCGATCATGACCTTGGGTCGCTCAACGAGGGCCGTGACTTCGTCGAGCAACGCGTCGTCGGCGATCGGCCGGGCGCCGGCCTGCTCGGCCGCTGCGTTGAGTTGGCGGGCAATTTCGGCTCGCCGTTCAGCAAACGAGGCGATCACGGCACCTTCATCGCGGAGTTGCGCGGCATAACTGTCGGCGTCGCGCACAACGATCGGGTCGACGCTGGCCTCAAAGCGGTGACCGTGGGTGACTTTCCCTGCCGTGAGGCCGAGGACGGACACCGGGACGACCTCTGTGCCGTGCAGGGCCACCAGGGCATGCGCCGGGCGAACGAAATGCACCGAACTCCAGCCGTCTTCGAGCTGGTAGCTCATGACCTTGGGGATGGGCAGGGCGGCAAGGGCGACCTCGATCGCTTTTTGCAGGCCTTCCTGGAGCGTGGCGCCCTTGGCCTGGCTGTCGTAAAACAGAACGTCGGCCTTGCCGTCGCTTTCCCGGCATAACAGGGGAACGCACGCTTCGTCGGCGCCAAGCGCGGCGAGCTTCTTGAGCAGCGCAGGCGTGGCGTTGCCGGATGCATCGAGGCCAACGGCCACCGGCATCAGTTTTTGCCTGACCGGCTTGTCGGCGGCGACGGGCAGGACGTTCGCGATGTGTGCTGCAAGCCGGCGCGGCGAAGCATAGGACGTTACCGTCGTATCGGGAGCGATGAGTCCGGACTGGGCCAGCGATTTGGCCAGCGTCTTGGCGAAGGTCTCGCCCAGCGTCTTGAGTGCCTTGGGGGGCAGTTCCTCGACGAAGAGTTCAACGAGCAGGTTCTTGGCAATCATTTGGCGACCTTCTTTTCAATCTGGGCGAGGGCTTCTTCGGCCCAGGCTTTGGGCGCCATCGGGAAGCCGAGGCGGGCGCGGCTATCGACGTAGCTTTGCGCGACGCTGCGTGCCAGGTTACGGATGCGGCCGATGTAGGCAGCACGTTCGGTGACCGAAATTGCGCCGCGTGCATCGAGTAGGTTGAACGTGTGCGCTGCCTTGAGCACCTGCTCGTAGGCGGGTAGCGCGAGCTGAGCTTCCATCAGGTGCTTGGCCTGTCCTTCGTGCGCCGAGAAAGCGGTGAACAGGAAGTCGGGGTTGGAGTGCTCGAAGTTGTACGCCGACTGCTCGACTTCGTTCTGGTGGTAGACGTCGCCGTAGGTCAGATCCTTCGTCCACTGCAGGTCGAAGACGTTCTCCACCCCTTGCAGGTACATGGCCAGGCGTTCCAGGCCGTAGGTGATCTCGCCGGTGATCGGCTTGCAGTCGATGCCGCCGACCTGCTGGAA
>CAZHFS010000130.1:0-7297 GCA_964531885.1 uncultured Propionivibrio sp. | reverse complement strand
CGCATGCGCGCTGAAATCGAAGCACTGGGTGGCGAGATCCGTTTCCGGAGCAAGGTCGCCGATCTGTCCATTGAACACGGCGCCGTGCAGGGCGTCACTCTGGAAAATGGCGAATTCATTGCCGCGCGCCAGGTCGTGCTCGCGCTCGGGCACAGCGCCCGAGACACCTTCGCCATGCTGCATGCCGCAGGCGTGTTCATGGAGCCCAAACCCTTCGCCGTCGGTTTCCGCATCGAGCACCCGCAGACGCTGATCGACCGCGCCCGCCTGGGGCCGAACGCCGGCAACCCACTGCTCGGCGCCGCCGACTACAAGCTTGTTCACCACGCCAGCAACGGCCGCGCGGTCTACAGCTTTTGCATGTGCCCCGGCGGCCAGGTCGTCGCCGCCACCTCGGAGCCCGGCTGCGTGGTCACCAACGGCATGAGCCAGTACTCACGCGCCGAGCGCAACGCCAACGCTGGCATCGTGGTTAACATCGATCCGGCCGACTACGGCGGCGACGCCGATCATCCGCTGGCCGGCATCGCCTTCCAGCGTCAGCTCGAAGCGCACGCCTACACTTTAGGCGGCAGCAACTACGAAGCCCCCGGCCAGCTCGTCGGCGACTTCCTCGCCGGGCGCGCATCGAGCGAATTCGGCAGCGTCACGCCCTCGTACCAGCCCGGCGTACACCTCACCGACCTCGCCAGCGCGCTGCCCGCCTACGCCATCGAAGCGATCCGCGAGGCGATCCCCGCCTTCGCCCGCCAGATCCGCGGTTTCGACCTGCCCGACGCGGTGCTCACCGGCGTCGAGACACGCACCTCGTCACCGCTGCGCCTGACCCGCGGCGGCGACCTGCAAAGCCTCAACGTGCGCGGCCTCTACCCTGCCGGCGAAGGCGCCGGGTATGCAGGCGGCATTCTTTCGGCCGGCATCGACGGCATCCGAGTGGCTGAAGCGCTAGCGCTGGCCGTCACCGCTCCGCCCGACGCATAGCGCCAGCCCTACCGCACAAGCTCCAGCCGATCTGCTCCTCCTGGAACCCGGCACGGCCCAGTGCGGGGATGCACCTGTAAAGGAAGCCAGCGCAGGCCAGTCCCACCCTGGCTTGCCCGCGCGCGGCGAACACCAACAGCGGCCTCAACTCTGCGCACCAGTTCTGCCTGATTAGATTTTCATCGGCTCGGGCCTTAACCCTGAGGCACGCCTGCACCGTTCTTTCTCGGGCAATCCGGGTAATCGCCGCGCCCGGTAGCTGCCCACAACTGGGCCTTACGGCAATCGTCCGACTGACTGCAGGTATAACAGACCCGTTTGTGTGCCTTGACGCTGAGCAGCTCGATGTGCGTCGAATAGAACCCCTCCTTGACGGGCTCGGTTTTCATCAGGTCGGTACTCAGGTATTTCTTGTTATCGTCGGGGAACACGGTGGCCACCACGGCATCCGGGCCAAGCCTCTCTTGCGCGATCAACGCACCGATCAGATTCGCACCGGAGGAGATGCCTACCCCAAGACCAAGCTGGCGGGACAACATCTGCGCCATGATAATGGCATCACCATCATCGACGGCGAGGATCGCATCGAGCTGGTCGAGCTTGACGATGGCCGGGATGAATTCGTCCGAGATGCCCTGAACCCGATGCTTGCCGACCTTGTGGCCGGTGGACATCGTCGGCGAATTGGCCGGTTCAAGCGGGTGGATCCGTACGTCGGGATTTTTCTCCCTGAGGTAGCGCCCAACCCCCATCACCGTCCCCCCCGTCCCCACGCCGGCCACGAACGCACCCGGCGTTTTGTTCAGCAAAGCCAGCTGCCACCACAGTTCCGGCGCCGTCGTCGCATAATGCGCTTCGCAATTGTCCTCATTGGAGAACTGGCAGGGCAGGAAGGCATTCCCCAACTCTGCGGCCAAGGCCTCGGACTTGGCAATACTGCCCAGAAAGCCGCCCTCGGCATGACTCACCAGCACGATGTCCGCGCCGAAACTGCGAATCAGGTTTTTCCTTTCATCGCTCATCCAGTCCGGCATGAAGATCGTCACGGGGTGACCCATGGCCCGCCCCACGGCCGAAAAAGCGATCCCGGTATTGCCGCTGGTCGCTTCGATAATCATCGCTTCGGGCTTGAGTACCCCGCTTTGCTCAGCCTTGCGCAGGATGTGATAGGCCATCCGGTCCTTGATGCTGCCGGTCAGGTTGAAATACTCGGCTTTGGCAAACAGGATGCGCTCCTGCCCCCGATACGTCAGCCGAATCTCCAAGAGCGGCGTATTGCCGATCAATGTCGCGAGATCCTCGATTCTTCTTTGATGAGGCGTGCAAGGCATGGTGTGTTCCCTCCCCAGGATAGTCCGGAACCTGTCGTTCAGTTCCTCTTGTTGTCGAACTGCCACCGCCGATCGCTCCCACGGATCGCCCTCTCTCATCGAGCCATCCCGGGATCTCTGCGGCGATCGCTGAAACGTTCTGGCATTGTCCAACACATTGACAGACTCAGATCATCCCGGCGCCTTCCTTTTGTAAAAATGTATGGAACAATGCGCAATGCAAAGCATCTGATGTAAGCCCCCTAACAACACTGATGCAGGCATAGTGGGCTATGCCGACGAGCGCCTTTCAGCGTCTCCACAGCTAGGCTAAAATAGGCCCTGAATTTCTGCAGGAAAAAACGTGACCTCCCCCCCCGACATCCTCAAAGCCATTCGTAGCGGCAAGCTCAGCGAAGTGATTGCTGCGCTTGATGCTGGCGCATGCATCGAACTCAACGACGGCCAGGGCGATCCGGGACTGCCATTGGCCATGGCCTGCTTCATGGGGCACGCCGAGATTGTGCGCGAACTCGTATTGCGGGGGGCCAAAGCCAATTTCGCTGACAACAGCGTTCCTAATTCGCCCCTGGCCATGGCTTTGCGCGGCAAACGCAGCGAGGTGGTCAAGGTGTTGATTGAACTCGGGGTTGATATCCCGGCAGGCACCGAGACCGGGCTGTCCGAGCAGGAGTTGATGGTCGCGCGCTGGAAAGCACAACATTTCAGTGCCAGCCAGGCAGGCGCCACGGAAGAGCCGGCCATCGAGGAAATCCGCCTCGACAGCGGCTGCTATGGCACAGACACCAGCGTTCTTGAAGCCGATGTGCTGCGCTATGCGCGCACGCTCGACGACAAGAAATGACCCTCGGCGCCACGCCGCTTAATCGGAAATAGCCAGCAGTCAGCCCCCCGCGTAGCGAACGGGGCCAGAATACGCCCATCCCTGCGCTGCTGACCGCGCACCTTAACACCGCCACATATCGCCGCCACACATGCCCCTACCGACCGAAGACGCCCTGCTCGCGCTGGTCAGCCGGCGCATGCCGTTCGGAAAATACAAGGACAGGCTCATTGCCGACCTGCCCGGCCACTACCTTAACTGGTTCGCCCGCGAAGGCTTTCCACCCGGAGAGCTCGGCCGCCTGCTCGCCCTCATGCACGAGCTCGATCACAACGGCCTGTCGTCGCTTCTCACCCCTTTGCGCCAGCGGCCGAGGTCCTTGAGCGAGACCTCGCCCTTGCGTTCCAGCGGCAGCACACCATACCCCGCCACTGTCACGTTCCCCGTCAAGCGATAAGGAACGATGTCGCGCCCGGCCAGTCGTGCCTGCGCCCACAAGGCCAGCGCTTTATCGAGCCTGCCAACACAATCGAGCACCAACTCAGCCGAACCTTCCGGTGGCAGCACGACCGGCGCGGTCGCCTGCCCCCGCGCCAGGGCCACGCCGTCGAGCGCCAAATCAGCGTTGAAAGCGTCCAGGCGCAGCTCGCCATGATTCGGATTGCGCAAGGTGAGGCGCAACTCGAAACGCTGCTCGCCGCGTTGCTCGCCCACGCCCAGCCATTCAACTCCGGCAAAGCCGACCTCCGGGGCGCGCGGCACGCCGCCGCAGGCGCCAAGCACCAGACACGCGGCAAGCAACGCGCCTGCCGCGCAAGAACGCCGGGCTCGAACCAACCCGACAACCTCGGTTAAAACCACGCTTGCCACCGAAATCACCGAGGCACTGAGCACGCAGAGCCAGGACATCAAGTCACCCTGCGGGCGATCTGTCAGGCCTGTCTCAGCGCGCTCTGCGCCGTCGTGCTCCGTGCGTCGCGAGCGGTCAACCGTTTTTCCCAGGATCAACGATATTTGCCCCAATCGACGCCACGCATGTCGCCCGAGCGCAGGAACTGGCGGTGCATGGCCAGGCCACCGATCAGCGACACCGGTTCGTGGCTGTTGGTAGCAACCAGACCGAGGTAGGCACGCAGGTCCTCACGGTAGTCGGGGTGGGCACAGTTGTCGATGATCAGCCGGGCGCGCTCGTGCGGATCCTTGCCGCGCAGATCAGCGACGCCCTGTTCGGTAACGATGATCTGCACCGAATGCTCGCTGTGATCCATGTGCGAGACCATCGGCACGATCGCCGAAATCTTGCCACCCTTGGCCGTCGACGGGCAGGAGAAGATCGACAGGTAGGCATTACGTGTAAAGTCACCCGAGCCGCCGATGCCGTTCATCATGGTGGTACCCATGACGTGCGTCGAATTCACGTTTCCGCCGAGGTCGACTTCGATCGCCGTATTCATCGACACGATACCGAGCCGGCGCACGATTTCCGGATGATTGGAAATCTCCTGCGGGCGCAGCACGACGCGCTTCTTGTAGTAGTCGATGTCGGCGATGACCTTCTGCATGGCTTCCGGGCTGAGCGTCAGCGCGCAGGTCGAGGCAAAGCTGCAGCGCCCGTTCTCGAGAAGGGGAATCACCGAATCCTGCAGCACTTCGGTGTACATCTCGAAGGCCGGAATGTCCGGGCTCTGGCCAAGCGCGGCGAGCACCGCGTTGGCGATGTTGCCGACGCCGGACTGGAGCGGCAGGAACTGCGGCGGAATCCGTCCGGACCGCATCTCGGCAGCAAGAAAATCAGCCACGTTCTGGCCAATGCGGTCGGTCACCTCGGTCGGTTCGTCAAAGCCGCCGGCCTCGTCGGCGAGGTCGGTGAACACCACGCCGGCTATCTTCTTCGGATCAATGACGCACATCGGCGAACCGGCACGGTCGGACGGCGAGTAGATCGGGATCTCGCTGCGCATCGGCGGATCCTGCGGCTCGAAGATATCGTGCATGCCGAGCAGCGACGAAGGATGGCGCGAATTGAGCTCGATGATCACCTTGTCGGCCATGCGCATGTAGGTATTCGAAGCGCCAACCGAGGTCGACAGCACCACGCCGCCACCCGCCGTCAGGTCACAGGCCTCGACCACGGCCCAATGAACCGCCCCCAGGTGCCCATAGCGTACGTGCTGCGGCACCATCGACAGGTGCATATCGACAAAGCGCACCTGCCCCGCGTTGATCTGTTTGCGCAACGTGCCGTTCGACTGGTACGGGGCACGGAAGGAAATCGCCTCGGCTTCGGCCAGCGCACCGTCAAGCGAAGCGCCGGTCGACGCACCGGTCAACACGCCGACCTTGAATTGCCGGCCGGCGTCATGCTCACGCTTGGCCTTGCGTGCCAGCGCCGCAGGCACGGCCTTGGCCGCACCGGCCGCAGTAAATCCGCTGAATCCGATTGTCTGGCCGTGCGAGATAAGCTCAGCTGCCTCCTCGGGGGTAAGAATGGGAAAAGGAAAGGTCATGACTGCTCCTGAATAACAATGAAGAAAACAGAAAAGCGCCGGCTCCTAAAGCACGGCGCTTTGTAATCCTGGGGCTATTGCAATCCGGGTTCAGTGCGGACAGGTACAGTCTCTGATGTCTGGCGGCTCGGCGCTCTGCGCGGACACCTCCGGCCTGCAGATGGCATTGGCCAAACTGCCCGGACTCTCCAGGGACATCTTCCAAGGTCGGTGAGACCAAGACCATACACTCCCGCCGTGGCGCCCCTGCGTTGTGGGTCGCCTTATGAATAAATTTATGCTGTCTTCACAAAAATTATACCGACTGTCCCGCCCCCTGCAAACCACCTTCGAAACACCATCGAACATGCGACCATCGCCTGTCAACTTGCCCTCATCAGGCGCCCATCACTCCGGACAGCGGCTATCGACACAGAGCGTCACCGGCCCGTCATTGACCAAAGAAACCTGCATGTCGGCCCCGAAAACGCCAGTCGGAACCGGACGCCCCAACTCAGCAGAGAGTCTCGCCACAAAAGCCTCGAACAAGGGTTGAGCGACTTCTGGTCGCGCAGCGCGGCTCCAGGAAGGGCGATTGCCCTTCTTGACTGAACCGTAAAGCGTAAACTGACTCACCGCGAGCACCTCGCCGCCCACATCGAGCACGCTGCGGTTCATCGCCCCGGCCTCGTCCGAAAAAATGCGCAGCCTCGCCACCTTGCCACACACCCACTCGAAGTCGGCGACGCCATCCTCGCTCTCCATGCCAACCAGCAACAAAAGGCCATGCCCAATCTCACCGACCGTTGCCCCTTCCACCTCGACACGCGCCGAAGCGACGCGCTGAATCACGACCCGCACACCATTCTCCCTTTAATCTCAAAGCGGACTGTCATCGCCAACCCGGGGCCTGCGCGGCACCATCGGCGCCACAGGTTCCGGCTGCAATGTCACATGCACGATCCCTCGCTGACGCAGGCTATCCCGCGCGCCGGCCAGGGTTTCAGGCCAGCATGCTAGGCTTTCGACCACCAGGTGCGCTGACAGGGCAATTCGATTCGACGACAAGGTCCAGATATGCAAATCATGGACCGAGCGCACCCCGGGCAGGATGGCCAGGGCATGGCCGATCTCTTCCGTCGACAGGTGTTCCGGCACGCCTTCAAGCAGTGCCAGCATCACCTCACGCAGCAGACGCATGCTCGAAAACAGCACCAACCCGCCAATCAGCAACGAAAGCAGCGGATCAATCGGCTGCCAACCGGTGTACATCACCCCAATCCCGGCAATCAGGGCGCCAACCGAACCAAACAGATCCCCGATCACATGCAGGAGCGCCCCGCGCGTATTCAAGGTCTGCTCGCCGCGCAACAGCAACCAGGCCACCCCCACATTGACCAGCAAACCACCGACCGCCACGACCGTCACCGTTGCGCCATCCACCGGCAAAGGCACTTGCAGCCGGTGGATCGCCGCCACGGTAAGCGCCACGATGATGCCGACCATGAACACCACGTTGAGCAAGGCCGCCAGCGTTTCAACACGCCCAAGGCCATACGTGTGGCGCAATGATGGGGGACGACGCGCAAGCCAGGCCGCGAAGGCCGCAAGGGCCAAGGAGGCACTGTCGGTCACCATGTGCCCTGCATCGCTCAGCAAGGCGAGCGAATCGGCGG
>CAZHFS010000129.1:0-7330 GCA_964531885.1 uncultured Propionivibrio sp. | reverse complement strand
CGACAAGGCACGTCAGGCGATTCGCGATCGTCTGACTGAGATGGCTCCCGTTTTCGTCAAGCAGAAGCACATGCTAGGCGAAGACTTCTCTATGCTTGATGTGGCGATTGCCCCCTTGCTCTGGCGCCTTGATCACTATGGGATTGAGTTGCCAAAGTCCGCTGCGCCTTTGATGAAGTATGCTGAGCGGATTTTCAGTCGCCAGGGATTCATTGATGCCCTGACGCCCTCTGAAAAAGCCATGCGCCGGTAAATAATCGAAAGCGCCTCACCGGAGACGTTCTGTCTCCAGTGAGGTTAATTGTGCGTAGTACGATCTTTTTTCCAGATCAACAATTGCCTGAGCCCATCATCGCCGTGAGCCTTCCTTCGACCAAGCCATACCTGATCCGCGCCTTGCACGAATGGTGCTGCGACAACGGTTTTACGCCTTATATTGCCGTGACAGTCACCGAGCGAACCCGTGTTCCGCGCGAATTTGTGCGCGACGGGCAAATTGTGTTGAACGTCGGGTACGAAGCGACAGGGCATCTGAAAATTGCCAATGAAGGCATCAGTTTTCAGGCCCGATTTGGCGGTGTGGCCCGGGATCTTTACGTTCCGATTGGCGCTGTGACGGCGATCTATGCGCGCGAAAACGGCGCCGGAATGGCTTTTGAGCCTGAGTCTGAAGAAGATGCGCAGGCTCAACCTGAGGCTCCCGCCGGCGATGATCCGGTGCCTCCGCCAAGTGGTGGCCGTCCAAAGTTGCAAAGGGTCAAGTAGCCCGCAACCCCTGGTTCTAGGCAGCCCCTGGTTCCAGTCTTCATATATACAAGCCAGGATTCGATCTCTCAGCCGCCGTGGTTGAGCGGTGTCGATTCGCTTGTCGTTCCCAAGACTGCTACGAGGCGGCTGCGTACAAGTGCGCATCAAGGTGGAGAACCGGGATGCAGGTGTGTCGGCACGGATGTAACAAAATTGGAACTTCTTGCTGGTATTGTTGATCATTTACATATCGTCCGTGCTGTGTACGCGGGATTTGATTGATATTTCATGGATTTGACAAAAATCATCCGGGAAATCGCCCGTGGTCGTGATGGCGCACGGGATTTGGAGCCAGTTGAAGCGGCCTTGCTCTATGGCCTGATCCTGGACAACCGTATCCCGGAACTGGAAAGCGGTGCAATCGCCATCGCCTTGCGCATGAAAGGGGAAAGCGACGCAGAGCTGACTGCGTTTCTCTCGGCGATCGATGCACGTCTGCCTGTCATGGCTTTACCCAAAGGCAAGCCTTCGCCTGTCGTCGTGCCGACCTACAACGGTGCCCGTCGTCATGCAAACCTGACCCCGTTACTGATTCTTGCGTTAAGTGAACTTGGCGTACCGACCCTGGCCCATGGTCTGGAAGAAGAATTTGGCCGTGTGACAAGCGCCGAAATCCTCAAAGACCTGGGTGTGTGCCCGGCAGCGACGCCAGATGCAGCCGCTGACCAACTGCAGGAAAAGGGATGCGCGTTTCTGACAACCAAGACACTCTTGCCCGGGTTGGCGGCTCAACTCAACCTGCGAGCCCGTTTGGGTTTGCGCAATTGTGCTCACAGTCTCGTCAAAATGCTGGACCCTTTTTTAGGAAAGGGGGTTGTCCTGGCTTCGGCGACGCATCCGGCCTATCTTGATGCCATGCGCACAATTTTACTGGCCAGAGGTCAAACGGCCTTACTTTTCCGTGCTACCGAAGGTGAGCCCTATGCCAATCCGCGGCGATGCCCGAGTATTGAATTTCTTGCTGGCAATGAGAGTCGAGTTTTGTGCGACGCAGAGGGTGAAAGTTTAAAGTCCTTGCCGGTTTTACCCGAGGAGGCATCGCCCGAAAGCACGGTTGAGTGGATCCGTAAAGTGCTTGATCGGCAACTTGTGCTCCCCGCTCCGATTGTTCGCCAACTGGCATGTTGTCTTCTGGCAAGCGGTGCCTGTGCAGACCTCCAGCAAGCCAATCGGGCCGTCGCCGCGCGTTTTAGCCTGGTTTGAGGTATATAAAAAAGCAATGGATGGGCGGTGCTTGATTTTGTGATGGACTGGTTATAATCGTCCGCAATGACAAATTACTCACTTTTTTTCAGGTAAATCAATGGAATTTCTGGCTTTATTGTCATCTCCCGAAGTTTGGATAGCCTTCTTCACCCTGACCGCGCTTGAACTGGTTCTGGGCATCGACAACATCATTTTCATCTCGATTCTCGTTGATCGGCTGCCCGTGCATCAGCGCGAAAAAGCTCGCAAAATCGGCTTGTTTTTTGCGATGTTCATGCGCATTGCGCTATTGGCCCTTTTGTCCTGGATGGTGGGAGCGACCGAGCCTCTCTTTACTGTCATGGGCTCAGCGTTCTCGACTCGCGACCTGATCCTGCTTGGCGGTGGTCTATTCCTGATCTGGAAGAGTACCCAGGAAATTCATCAGTTGCTTGAAGGCGAGGAGGGGAGTCAGAGCAATGCGGTCGAAGCGACATTTACGGCCGTGATCATGCAGATCATCATCATCGATCTGGTTTTCTCGCTGGATTCCATCATCACTGCCGTGGGGATGGTCGAGCACATTCAGGTTATGATTGCAGCGGTGGTGGCCTCTGTCGCCCTGATGATGCTGTTTGCCCGTGCAATCGGCAATTTTGTTTCCAATCACCCGACCATTAAAATGCTGGCCTTGTCTTTCTTGTTGGTCGTTGGCGTGGCACTCGTTGCTGAAGGGTTTGGTCACAAGGTACCCAAGGGCTACATCTACTTTGGCATGGCTTTCTCGCTCGCGGTCGAAATGCTCAACATCCGCATGCGCAAGAAGCATGTTGCTCCGGTTAATCTTCACGAGCCGTACGTGCCGCTCGAGAATAAGCCCGAAGAACGCTGATAAAAGGTGATGCCACTTTAGATGGATTTAATCCTACTTGTCCTGCTGATTCTGCTTAACGGGTTGCTGGCGATGTCGGAGATCGCCGTGGTCTCCGCACGCAAAGCCCGTTTGCAGAAATTGGCTGATGATGGCAGCCCCGGAGCAAGTTCAGCGCTAGCCTTGAGTCATGAACCCTCCGCATTCCTTTCGACAATTCAGGTTGGCATAACGACAGTCGGCATCCTCAGTGGAGCAATCGGCGAGAATGCGCTCGCCGATCCACTCACTGTCTGGTTGAGCGGAATTCCTTTACTTGAGCCTTACGCGCGTGGATTGTCGCTGACCGTCGTTGTCGTCGGTCTCACGTATTTCTCCGTGGTGATTGGCGAACTTGTTCCCAAACGCCTGGGGCTGCTTGCTCCTGAGGCGATTGCATCCCTTGTTGCTTCGCCAATGAACATGCTGGCACGCTGTGCCAGGCCCCTTGTGTGGATTCTGGCCTCGTCCTCGACGCTGGTGCTGCAGCTTATCGGGGCGCGTAAGCGAGGGGATCCGCCAGTGACCAACGAAGAAATCAACGTTCTCATGGAACAGGGCGCAGAAGCCGGTATCTTCCATGAAAGCGAACAAGCCATCGTGTCCAATGTGCTGCGCCTCGATGAGCAGCGCATTGGCGCGATCATGACCCATCGCAGCGATATTTACACCATTGATCTGGCTGAAACCGATGCGGTGATCCGTTCCCGTCTTGCCGAAAGCCCGTTTACTCGGGTGCTAGTGTGTCGGGATGGGCTTGAGCGCATTGCCGGGATCCTGCGTACCGCCGATCTCCTCAAGGTGGCCTTGAACGGTTCTCCTCTCGACATCGAAAAGCATTTGCGTCCGCCGCTCTATGTTCCCGAAGGGGTAACCACGACGCATCTCCTCGAGAGCTTTCGTCGAGACCGGCAGCAATGCGCCTTGATCGTCGATGAGTATGGCGAGTTGCAGGGCATGGTGACACTGACCGATGTATTGACCTCGATCGTCGGGGAGTTGCCGTCCGCCAGCGACCCGGATGAAGAAGTCGTGCGGCGTGAGGATGGTTCATGGCTGGTTGATGGTGGTGCCTCCATCGAGCGGTTGAAAATGACCATCGCGATCGAAGACGATCTGCCCGGTGAAGTTGAGAAGGCATACAACACGCTTGGTGGACTGGTCATGTTTGTTCTGGGCCGCATACCTGTCGTGTCCGATACCTTCGAATCGGCAGGTTTCCGGTTTGAAATTGTCGATATGGACAAGAACCGGGTAGACAAGGTTCTGGTCAGCCGCCTGCCGGAACCGGAGGCAGGGGATAAGCATATTAAGCAGGATAAAGAATAGGAATCGTCCAAGGATGGATGCCCAGATTACCGATGTTTCACGCGTCATCCAGTTGGCGGTGGCCCCTGTTTTTTTGTTGACCGCCATTGCGACTCTGATTAATGCCATGAACACCCGCCTTGGGCGGGTTGTTGATCGGAGCCGGATTGTTCGGGAGCGTATCCGTCAAAGCGTGACACCCGAACAGAAGAGTGAGCATGAGGCAGAGTTGCGGATTTTGATTCAGCGCAGTCGCCTGGTGTATCTCGGCATCTTGTACTCCGTGCTTGCCGCGCTGCTCGTCTGTCTGGTGATCGCAGGCGCTTTCATCGGTGCGCTCAATGCCGTTGATCTGGCCAAGACCGTAGCCGTCATTTTCATCCTGGCCATGAGTTCAATGGTGATTTCCTTGGGCATGTTTCTGCGCGAAGTCTATCTGGGCGTCGGTGCGGGCGGTGTGCGCGGCCCCGATCGCTAAGGAAACCCTGAAAAGGCTGCGCGGGCCAGGGTGAAGCTCAGCTTCGCTGTCCGGTGCTCGCTCCAGCGCCTATCGTCTTGATATATCTTGGCTGCACACCGGACGCCTTGCGCTTCATCCCGCACGCCGATTTCTTCAGCGCCTCCCTAAGCAACTCTGTGTATTGGGCAAAAAAGAGGTGAATCGCCTTACGTGGGTGAATGAATTCCTCAAGTTTACGCGGCTTGAGCAGCGTATTAGGCTGCCTGTGTCTGTGGGATTCGCGCCGCGTTCGTTTGCTCAACCTCTACGCTTCTTGAATTCGATCCGAAAGAACGCCGCTACACAGTCTAAGGTGACTGCGCTAAAATGCCGGGTTTTAAAAAGCCGGGGAAGGGGACGTTATGCTGGAGCGTTATTTTCAGCTTTCAGCGCATGGTACGACCATGCGCACCGAGGTCATGGCGGGGGTAACGACCTTCCTGACCATGGCCTACATCATTTTCGTCAACCCGGACATTCTGTCCGCTTCCGGCATGCCCAAAGATGCCGTCTTCGTCGCCACCTGTCTTGCGGCGGCGCTCGGTTCGGCGATCATGGGCCTGTATGCCAATTATCCGATTGCGCTTGCTCCAGGCATGGGGCTCAACGCCTATTTTGCCTTCGCCGTCGTTCTCGGCATGGGCTACACCTGGCAGGCCGCACTTGGCGCCGTGTTCATCTCCGGCATACTGTTCATCCTCGTCAGCCTGTTCAAGATCCGGGAAGCGGTCGTCAATGCTATCCCGCGTTCCCTCAAGTTTGCCATTTCCGCGGGTATCGGCTTGTTCCTGGCGATTATCGGCCTCAAGAATGCGGGCATTATCGCTGCACATCCGGCGACCTTGCTCACGCTGGGGGACTTGCATAATCCGGGAGCATTGCTGGCAATTGCCGGCTTTATCCTGATCGTTGCGCTGGAGCAGCGCAAAGTGCCGGGAGCGATCATCATCTCCATCCTGCTGGTGACTGTTGCTTCGGTAATGCTCGGGCTGACCCCGTTTGCCGGTATCGTTGCGCCGCCACCCTCGATCGCGCCGACCTTCATGCAGATGGACGTTGCCGGTGCGCTCAATGCCGGCCTTCTGACTGTGGTTCTGACTTTCTTCATGGTCGAGCTTTTCGATGCATCCGGTACGCTGATCGGTGTTTGCCATCGCGCCGGCCTGCTTGACAAAGATGGCAAACTCCCGCGCCTGAAGCGCGCGCTGCTGGCCGATTCGGCTGCCATCGTGGCCGGGGCAGGGCTGGGCACGTCGTCGACCACGGCGTATATCGAATCTGCTGCGGGTACCTCAGTCGGTGGGCGCACGGGTTTGACCGCGGTTGTGGTTGCTGGCCTTTTTCTTGCCGCTCTGGTCTTCGCTCCGCTCGCAGGTACCGTACCGGCTTTCGCGACAGCGCCTGCCTTGTGCTATGTGGCGGTACTGATGATCCGTGGTTTGTCCGAAATCGAGTGGGACGATCTGACCGAAGCCGCGCCAGCAGTCGTGACGGCGATCAGCATGCCTTTCACGTTTTCGATCGCGCATGGCATTGCCTTCGGATTCATCACCTACGTGGCAACCAAGTTGCTTGCGGGGCGCACGCAGGACCTTTCGCCAATGGTCGTGTTGATTGCCGTTCTTTTCGTACTCAAGTTTGCATTCCTGTAAAACGCCCATGGACTCCTCGTATTTCGACCAGCGTATCCGTGTTGTTCCAAACTGGCCCGAGCCGGGGGTCCTGTTTCGCGACATCACCCCCCTCTTGCGTGACGGTGCAGCGTTCCGCGCTCTGATCGAGGCGTTCGCAGAGCGCTACTCCGATGCCCGCATTGATGCCATCGCAGGGATTGATGCGCGCGGCTTCATCATCGGCGCAGCGCTTGCCTATCGCTTGGGTTGCGGCTTCATCCCGGTTCGCAAGGCGGGAAAGCTGCCTTATGAAACGGTGCGCGAGTCTTATACGCTGGAATATGGCGAAGCAACGGTCGAAGTGCATACGGATGCCGCAGAAGCGGGTGAGCATGTCCTTGTCGTCGATGATCTGATTGCTACCGGGGGAACCATTCTTGCGGCCTCTCGCCTGATGGAGCGTCTTGGTGCGCGCATCATTGAAACGGCGGCAGTGATTGATCTTCCTGTGCTGGGCGGTTCTCAGCGGCTTAAAGACGCCGGTGTGCCTTATTTCACACTGTTGAAATATTGATTTCTCAGTGTCTCTGGCCTACCTTGACGCCGGTTCCTTGGAACCGGCGTTTTTGTATGAACCTTGTGCCATTACGCGAATCCATAGGACATCGCGGTCGCGAAAACAATACCAGGCAAGAGCCCTTTCTTTTGTTGAGACGATTATGACAAGAACCGCTTTCATTCTCTTCGGCCACGGTGCGCGTGATCCACGCTGGGCGGAATCGATGCGGCGAGTTGCCAGGGCGCTGCGGACGAACCGGCCAAACACCCGAGTCGAGCTGGCGTTTCTCGAATTCATTGAACCTGGACTCGTTGAGTGCGCAGAGGCTTTATTGGCCGAAGGTTTCACTCACTTGCTGATCGTGCCGCTGTTCATTGCCCAGGGCGGTCATCTCAATAAGGATGTTCCCGAACTCCTGGGGCAATTACGTTTGCGCTACCCCGATGTGG
>CAZHFS010000128.1:0-7335 GCA_964531885.1 uncultured Propionivibrio sp. | reverse complement strand
TGGCAGCCGGATGGCTGCGGCGACCTGCGCTTCTCAAGTTTCCGCCTCGGCGAAGGGGCGCACGCCAAGCCTCGCCTTCCCTTGCACGCACCGACCGAAGACGAAGTACTGGCCTAAGCCACGAGGCCGTCGATCTCGGCATGACGGCGCCGAGCGAAAAAAAGCGACGGTCCTCGGGCCGTCGCTCATTTCCTCCGGCGATGCCTTAACGCTCACTCAGCGCAAGGTGCGCCCCCAGTCCGGCGAAACTGGCCGCAAAAGTACGGCGCAGCACGCCCTGCACGCGCGGGGAATCGATGACCCAAACGCGGAAGACATGCGCCAGAAAACCGTAGGCGAGGAAGACCACAAAGGTCATGAGCATGAACACCGCGCTAAGGAGCAACATCTGCTGCAGGGGGGCCCCGGCGCCGGCGTCGACAAACTGTGGCAGGAAGGCCAGGAAGAAGATGGTCAGTTTGGGATTAAGCACGTTGAGCAGCACCGCCTTGACCACGATACGCCAGCCCGAAACCCCTCCGGCGGCAGCATCGACAGCCAGTGCCGAGCGGTCACGCCAGGTGCACCAGGCGATGTAGAAGAGATACAGCGCCCCGGCGTACTTGAGCACCTGCCAGGCCAGCGCGCTGGTATGCAGCACGGCGGCCAGGCCAAGGATGGTCGCCAGAAGGTGCGGCACGATCCCCGCCACACCACCCAGTGCGGCAAAAACGCTGGCCCGACGCCCCTGGATGAGCCCGGTCGACACCGAGTACACCACGCCGGTGCCCGGCACCAGCACCACCACGAAGGACGTCACGAGAAATTCCAGACTCAGCATGCGGGATCTCCAGAAAAACAGCAATCAGCCGTTGGCGCCACGCACAGGCTACCAGCCCTGCACCGCCTGGCGCAAACGGCGCAAGGCGTGGTTATGCCAGGAGGAAAAAAGGGACAGCGTCGTCAAGGCGCCGAGCAGTGCGCAGAACATATCGCTCTGCGTATCCCAAGGATCGCCCTGGGTGCCGAGGAATTCGTCGGCACCCTGCCCCAGGACCAGCGCCGCGGCCCATTCGATCAGCTCGTAACACGCGCTGACCGCCAGGGCGATGCAGACGACGATGAAAGCGAGCATCTTGCGGCCGCGCACGTAGTCGCCGCGGAGCAGGATTTCGCGGGCCAGCAGGGCTGGCACGAGGCCCTGGAAGAAGTGCCCGATGCGGTCGTAGGGATTGCGCACCAGCCCCAGCCAATCGGCCAGCTCAAAGCCGAGCGGCACGCGGGCGTAAGAATACGCACCGCCGACAACCAGTACCAGCGCGTGCAAGAAGAGCAGCACGTAAAGCAAGGGCGTCAGCGGATAACGCCGATGCGTGAGGCACAGCAGCGGCAGGCCGATCAGCACTGGCAGCACCTCAAGCAACCAGGTCGTGCGGTCGAAAGGCGACCACCCCGACCAGAGCAAAGCGGCGCAGATCGACACCACGGCGCCGCGCAGGAAAGCGGTTTGGTCTGTGGACATAAAGAAACCCCTGTAGCAGGAATCGTGCAGCCGCTATTCGGTTATTGTGATTACCCGGCCGCCGCACTCAGTGTAACACTGACGATAGCGGCCATCGCAGTTCCAGCCTACCGATTCATAGGCACAACGTTCAGAGGGGCCGTAGCGCTGCTCGCATTTGCGACGATCCTTCTTGCTGTCGGCATGATCCATGCACTCATCGTATTTCCGCTCTTGTTTGCGAGAAAGCACCTCTCGGGTGCACCGATATTCTCTTGCGGAAAGGCAGCGATTTTGCCAGGCGCGACAGTCCTGAACGCAGTATTGGCCTGCCACATCGGCAGGCGGTTCGTAGTGGTATCGAGTCGTCACACAGCCACTGACGAGCAGCAAAAAAACAAACCCTAAGGTAAAGCGGATGATGCCTATCCTGTTCTCACGCACGGAACCAATGCTCCTCACTCGGTGAAATCGCTACTCGGTTATCTTGATCACCCGACCGCCGCAGGCGCTGTAACACTGTTGGTAGTCGTCTTGACAGCGCCAACTGGTGTCATGCACCCAGCACGAACGCAGGTTGCGTTCGCAATACCAGGCATCGCGACGCGAAAACGCGCCCATCATGCAGAACCGGTAGTTCCACCAGTTACGCCGTTCGCAGGCGTCCTGCGCCCACTCGGCGCGCTGGCGCTCGTCGGCCACACAGGTCTCGCGTGCGGCCACGCAGCGGCTGACGCAGGCGAGGCCCGCCTCGGTGCTCGGCGGCACGTATTCGTAACGGGTCGTCGCGCAGGCTGAGAGCAGGAGCAAACACAAAGGAAAAACACGAAGGAAGAGAGAAGGCATGAAAGACAACCGGAATGGCACCGCCCAATGCGGCGCCCCTATCCGGTTAACGGCTGAAGCGGGCGGCGCGTTGACGCCGCCCCGCATTCAGCGCGGCACCTCCGCCTGCCGCACACGCTGTGCCGGATCGGCCGTCCACACCACCTGATCGTCGACCGCGTACAACGCACATTGCTGCTTCTCGGGGCAGGCTGCAAGCGCCTGCCGGATCGCGTCGGCAGTATCGCCGCTGGCGTAGCCACCGCCCACTTCGCTGAGCGCGAAGGCGCGCGGCTTCGGGAGGGTAAGGAAACGCGCGTAGCGTTCCCTGGCTTGCGCGTTCCCCGGCACGGCGTCCACCTTCTCGAGCGGGGCAAAGCCACTCGCCGCCGGCACGCGGTAGGCATGCACGCCAAAGCGCTCGGCCGCCGAAAGACGCAACGGGCGGTCAAGCTGCTGCGCCAGATAGTCGAACAGCCGCTCGCGCGAAGCCGCACGCGCGGCTGGCGTGCCGCCGACCATCGCCGTCCCCGAACGGCTGTTGCCCACGCCACCGCGCCGGCGCTGCTCGGCAGTACCGTCAAAGCCGTGATAGCTGTCGGGATAACTCACGAACTCGACCGGCGCACTTGTCGCTGCGGGCAACTGCTGCAAACGTTGGGTGAGGTTGCGGCACGGGGCAGCTGGCGTCCAGTCGTCGTTCTCGCCGATCATCAGCAGCAACGGGGTGGTCAGGGCATACGCGGCGTTCTGCGAAATGGCGGTGCAGCCCGGGTAATACGCCACCGCGGCACGGAAAGGCTGCGCCCGCCCGGAAACGAAGGGAGCACTGCGGTCGATGCTGTGCAGCACCGTCTGCGCCCCGTGCGACCAGCCCAAGAGTACCATCCGGCTGGCATCGACGTCGCCGCGGGCCTGCAGCCAGGCCACGGCGGCATACACGTCGGCGCGGCGCTCGGGCTCGTTGACCGTGCGCGACCGGTTCGGCGTCTCGCAGATCGATTTCAGGCCGCGCGAGGCAAAACTCTCCGGTGCGAGGAAGTGATAGCCCTCGCGGTTCAGCCACGCCGCCATTTCGTGATAGCGGCCGATCAGCCGGTGCCGGCTGTCGAGCGCCCCGCTGCAGCCGTGCAGCCCGATCACCACCGGCGCGGGATGCCCGCCTGTAACCTCGGCCGGGGCGGGGAACCAGTAGGCATCGACCGCCGGCTGGCCAGACGCCTCCGGCAGCGGCGGGATCTGGACGCGCTGCTGCGCAGCAGCAGGAAACACAGCCAGCCCGCAGGCCATCAGCAGCCCGTAAATCAGCGCCCGCACGGCGCGTGGTCTGGGTAGAGAGGTGGTCAGCATGAGAATCATCCGGACAAAGCACGCATTGTCGCGCGCCACCCTTGGCAAGCCAATGCCCTCGCGCCTTGTAGCTGGCCGGGAAGGCGCATGGACTGGCGATCCTGGCGTGGTGGGGTCAGCAAGGCATCTGGATGCGCCCCACCGCGCATTGCCGAACAGCGCATAAAGGCGCAGGGCGTGTAGACACCGGCAAGCGCCATCCGTAAGCTCCCGTTTCGCATGCAGATCGAATGCGTATCTTGCGCATCTTCTCTGCCGAATGCTCGGACGCCTCATCGGGTAACACGACGGATCAGGCGACAATACTGCCGGCTCTTTTTCGACGCGTTGGATCTCACCATGAACGCCCTCCTCAGATCACTGCTTGTCACCGTAGCCTTGCTGTGCTCACCTGCGTTTGCCGCCATCGAAAAATTCACCGATGCCGATGCGCTGGGGCGCTGGATAACCTACTACTACTCAAAACCTGAACCTCACCGCGTCGCCGAAGCGATCCGCACCGCCAGCGCCAAAGGCTTCATGCAGAACGGCAAAAAAGCGCCGCCGTTTATTGGCTTCATCGCAGGGGTCATCTCCAAGAATCCCTCGATCGTCCCGTCGCTTGCCGATCAACTCGACACCTTGCCGACAGTCGATCAACCGATGCTGATCCTGGGCATCTGGTATTCGGCGTATCCGGAAGCGAAGCCACAACTGGCGCGTCTCAGGGCATCCATGCCGATACACAAGGAGATGATCGACCACCTGCTGGCCAATGGACGGCCAAGCCTGCTGGAGTTACCTCTGGAGCAAGGCCCGTGGGTGCTTGATGCGCTTTGGGGTTACTTCATGGCAACGGGTGACGATGCCCCGCTCGCCCGAATCATGACGGCGCTGCCGTGGGTAAACGTCCGTGGCGATGTTTCCCGCCTCATAGTCGGTGGCGCCGCACGGTGGTCGCTCATTTCAAACGCCATTCAGCACCCGCTGGTCATGGCCAGCTGCCAAGAACAAGTTAGGACTCAACCGAAAGAGGTGGCAGACGTACTACGTGAAGTCATTACCGAAGCCGAAAAGGGGTTGAAAGAGAGCCAGAAGCAATGAGCCCCCCCTCCAATCCACCCAACCGGCAAGGCACGCCAGACAGTTCGGCAAATTCAGCGCTAGCGGCGACGCGGCGACCGAGGCATCTGGGTGCGATTCTCCAGGTGGCGGAAATTGATTCGCCCCTTGGTCAAATCATAGGGAGAGAGTTCAACCGTAACTTTATCGCCCACAATGATGCGAATGAAGTGCTTGCGCATCTTTCCGGCCGTATAGGCCACCAGGGTGTGGCCGTTCTCGAGTTTCACTAGAAAACGCGAATCGGGCATCACCTCCGTCACAACGCCTTGCATCTGCAACAATTCTTCTTTTGCCACGGGGCTCTCCGTTCAGCGGGTAAAAAAAAGCCTGGACGATGCCAGGCCTTTTTGGTGGCCGGGACCTAAATACCCGGCCAGAATGATCGGTGATCAGACGGGCATCACGTTACTGGCTTGCTCCCCCTTGGGGCCGCGCGTCACATCGAAGGTCACTTGCTGGCCTTCTTTCAACGTCTTGAAGCCATTGCCCTGAATCGTCGAAAAGTGAACGAACAAATCCTCGCCCCCTTGATCCGGCGTGATGAAACCAAAACCCTTGCTGTCGTTGAACCACTTGACGGTACCTGCTGCCATTTCTTGAATCTCCAAAAAAATAAAAGGGGAATCCCCCGGATAGAGCGAAAATCAAGAAAGCAAGGTACTTGGAGGAATTGCGCCGCAGAACAGCGGGCAGAAAAACCGACAAACAACAAACAACACTTGAATAACGCAGCGCGGACTATGCGCGCTATCCCGGTTAATAGCAAGGACAATTTGGCAGTGTTTGTGTAACAGTCACGAAGACATGCAAAAACCACGGCTCAACGCACCGCCCCCAGAACGGACAATCGGCCTACTCCCGGATGATCCCTACCCCAACGAGAAAGCCCACTCACACATGCTGAATCCCCTCCTCCAAGACGTTCCGCAAGTGATCGAGACCGATCGCCTGATCCTGCGTTGCCCGAAAGCCGGGGATGGGCAGGCGGTGTTCGCGGCCGTGCGCGAATCGCTGCCGGAACTGCGCCGCTACCTCGCGGCAGTACCCTGGGTCGCCGAAGAACCGTCGGCGGAAGCATCCGAGGTTTACTGCCGGACGGCGTACTCGAATTTCATTGCCCGCAAGGACATGCCCTACCTCATCTTCGAGCGCCGCACGTCCCTCCTGGTCGGAGGCACCGGCCTGCATCGGCCAAACTGGGAGGTACCGAAATTTGAAGTGGGCTACTGGTGCCGCACCGCGCAGCTTGGCCAGGGCTACATCAGCGAAGCCGTCCGCGCCTTGGCATGTCGCGCAGAGGAAGAACTGGGCGCCTTGCGCATCGAGCTCATCACCGACGCCGAGAATCAGCGCTCGCGCGCGGTAGCCGAACGCTGCGGATTCACGCTGGAAGGTCTGCTGCGCAACGATCGCCGCGCCCCCGACGGGTCGCTCCGGGATATCTGCATCTATGCCCGCACGGCCCAACCCGACTGAGCCGCAGAGGGCTTCCATCACCCACACCGTCGCCTTCATCCCAACGGCAGCAGAGGCAGCGACGAGTCAATAGCTGCGAATGGCTGCGCAGGCAAACCAAAGCCTTGCCCGGTGCTCGCATGAAAAACGGCGCCGCGGACACCCAATGCCGCGACGCCGAATTGGCGCATACCGGGCGCATACCGCCGAGTCACACGGCACGGGCTTGTCTGCCCGTCCCGCGCGGCGGCGTACCCGCCGGGCCGAACGCCAGCCTAGTATTTATCGGGGGAATAATCGCCCTCGTGGCCGAGCAATTCCTTGTTGGCGCGCTTTTGCGCCTCGATCATTTCCTTGTCGTTGGGATTTTTGTCGATCACTTCGGTCAGGATCTTGTCGGCCTGTTCCTTGAGTTGCTCGTCAGTTGGCATGGTTCTCCTCCGTTATGGTCGTTGATACATGCGGCATCGCTGCTCTGCTTCCACTTCCACTGCCTTGCTGCTCCACAGCCCCGGGCGGACGCCTAGGGCTTAACATTCCAACCCTTCCCCTGCTGCACACTATCGACAAACGGTTTGCGCCGACCGGCCGCCCAGCATTCCTCGCAAATCTCCGCGGTTTGCAGGTGATCTCCACACATTGGCCGCAGGCAAGCCTTGCAGGGGAAATACTCGCCTTCGACCAGTTCATTGTTGCAACCCGGATAGGAACAGCGCGGGGGCTGTGAGTCGCACTTGTTGCAAACCCAGCCGCGCGCCGTCTGGCGGCCGCAGGTGCGATACGTCCCATCGTTGGGCACCGGGGTATGCGCCAGGCAAAACCGCTGACGACACGCCTCGCACAGACGACTCTGGTGAAAATCGGCGGCATGCTCGATGCCGCAAACGCAACAGGCAAAGCTCATAACCCTCCCAGACGAGTGGCCATTCGAATGCTAGTTGAATCCTTGGGATCAACAACCAAACAAGAGGCTATTTCCAAATGTTTATTGCGCAATATTTCACGCTCGCGACGGATAATTGCTAAACAAGACACTCAAAACTGGCTTTACCCCCTGACTGCCCCCGCCGGGAAACGAAATGGGCGGCTCCCATTGCGTCGTCCTCACTCATCAGGAAGAA
>CAZHFS010000127.1:0-7343 GCA_964531885.1 uncultured Propionivibrio sp. | reverse complement strand
GTCAGTCTTATAGGTTCCCACCCTGCCTGCACAAACAGAGAGAAGCTAGCCCTTGCGTTGATGAATCAGGGAACGAAGCGCGCCGCACCTTGCCTTAGCTTTGTGAACCATGCATCTGTGGGTTCGCGCAGTTCTCGAAACCGGCTCATTCGTTCGCGAGGCTCATCATGCTCACTTCCATGACGATCAAAGCCAGGCTGCTCATGCTCGGATCAGCAGCCATTCTCGGCATCTTCATCACCGCCGGTCTCAGCCTCCAACGTCTTGGGGCCATTGAAGATCAACTGGAAACGACACTCGAGTCCACCAGTAAGGGCATCGAGTTGATGATCAATGTTTCCGCCGCCAATGTGCACTTCAAAACCCAGATTCAGGAATGGAAGAACCTCCTGATCCGCGCCAACAGCAAAGAGGCATTAGAGCAATACACCAAGGCCTTCAAAAAGGAACAGGTCGACGCCAGACAGGAATTAGAGGACTCGCTACGCCTCATGCAAAGCTTGAAGCACCCACGCCAGAAAGAGGTCGAAACGGTAATCAAGCAGCTCGACGAACTGAACACCCTGTACTTGGCACAGATCGCCGCCTGGGACGTCACGGACCCCAACAATATGCGACGGGCCGATACGGCCTTGCGTGGACGTGACCGCGCCGCAACCGACGGCATGAACGCACTGGTCGAGGGGATGGAAAAGGACGAAAAATCGCGGATGACGGCCCAAATAACGAACGCACAGGCTTTCTATACCCAGACGCGCAATGTCTTTATCGGCATCGTGAGCGGACTCTTCGTCTTCGTTGCCTTTCTGCTGTTGACGACCATCCGGACAATCAACCACAAGATTGCCAATCTGCAAGATGCGGTCACCGGCATTCGCCAAAGCCTAGACCTCTCGCGCCGCCTGCCGGCCGAGGGTGGGGACGAGATCGCCCTGGCCTCGCGTAGCGTCAACGATCTATTGGGCGAATTCCAGACAGTCCTGAGCCGTATGAAGGAGAGTGCCGCCCAAGTTTCGGACGCATCGAGCGGCCTCTCCGGCTCGGTAAACCTTCTCTCCGAATCGGTCAGCCAGCAAAACGAATCCACCGGCGCGATGGCCGCCTCGGTCGAGCAGTTGGCGGTCAGTGTGACGCATATCTCGGACTCATCGAGCACGGCACAGAAAATTTCTCACGACTCTGAGCGCCATGCGCAGTCAGGGGGCGAAGTCATCCGCAAGACCGTCGATGGCATGGTCGCCATGAAGGAAGCTCTGGAAACGACTTCCGCCACCGTCGCTGAACTCGGCCGTCGCTCGCAGGCCATTGGCCACATTGCAGGGGTCATCAAGGAAATCGCCGACCAGACCAATCTTCTCGCCCTGAATGCGGCAATCGAAGCCGCTCGTGCCGGAGAACAGGGCCGTGGCTTTGCGGTCGTGGCAGACGAAGTCAGAAAACTCGCCGAACGTACTACTGGCGCCACCTCCGAAATCGCCGGTGTCATCGGGGCGATTCAATCCGATACGGAACGCGCAGTGCATGACATGGCCTTGGTTGTCGATCAGGCCAGCAGCAACGCCGAAGTTGCCCGCGCGGCAGGCAATGCGATCATCGACATCCAGAATGGCTCATCGGACGTCCTGAAAGTCACGACCGACATCGCTTCGGCACTCAGCGAGCAGTCCTCGGCCAATGATCTGATTGCCCAGCAAGTGGAAGTCATCGCCACGATGAGCGAGAAAAACTCAAGCGCCCTTTCAACCGTGCGAAATGCCTCGGAGGAGATGAAGGCACTGGCTGCCGGCATGCATGCAACCGTCGCGCGTTTCCAAGTATAGAAAGCCGTTCGCAGCCCAAGGTGTGCTGCCACCTTGGCGCATTCAGCCGAAGCGAACACTGCAATAGGATTGCCTGGGGAGCATCGTCCTTCCTTCGCTTTGCCCAGGACTCGCGCTCCCTTCTATCGTTTTAACTGAGGCAATTCACTGCGCCGCGCGCGTGCCCCCCCCGCTTCCTCGCCGGTTTTTTTCGGCGCGCTTAGATGACCTTACCAGGATTCATCAGCCCGAGAGGATCGAAGGCATGCTTGATGGCGCGCATCATGTCGAGCTCGACTCCGCTCTTGTAGCGTTGCAGTTCATCGCGTTTGAGCTGCCCGATCCCATGCTCGGCACTGATACTTCCCCCAAGGGTATGGACAATGTCGTGCACGATACGGTTAACCTCGGCTTGTGCCGCGATGAACTGGGCGTTCTCGCCGGCCTCGGGCTTGGACTGGTTGTAATGCAGATTGCCATCCCCGACGTGCCCGAAAGCCACGATGCGGATCCCCGGAAAGGCGGCCTGCAGGGCGGCATCGGCTTGCGCAAGGAACTCAGGTATACGCGAGACTGGAACCGAAATATCGTGCTTGATGCTGAAGCCTTCGATTTTTTGCGCTTCGCTGATGTCCTCGCGCAAAGCCCACAGACGCCGCGCCTGTTCGCTGCTCCGCGCCAGCACGGCGTTGGTCAATAGCTCTTTCTCGAAAGCGTCGGCCAGAAAGGCTTCGAGCGCATCGCCAAGGGTTTCTTCGTCCTGCGGCCCGGAAAGCTCGATCAGCAGATACCATGGACTGGGATCAAGGGGTGCCTGCGCTCCGGCAATATGCTTCTGGACCATGCCCAAGGACACATCCGAAACCAGCTCACAGGCCGTGAGCTGCGTGCCAAATGCCACTTGCAGGGCACTCAAGAGGCTCACCGCATGTTGCGGGGTTTCGATAGCTAGCCAGGCGGTAGCTGAAGACTTGGGTAGTGGAAAGAGTTTGATCACGGCCGCAGTAATGATGCCAAGGGTTCCTTCCGCACCGATAAACAGTTGCTTCAAGTCGTAACCGGTATTGTCCTTGCGCAAACCACGCAGCCCATTCCAGATGCGCCCGTCGGGCAGGACGACTTCAAGCCCCAGGGTCAGTTCGCGTGCATTGCCGTAACGCAGCACCTGAACGCCACCCGCGTTGGTCGACAGGTTGCCACCAATCTCACAGCTGCCTTCGGCAGCCAGCGAGAGGGGGAAAAGACGACCGGCTTCGGCTGCCGCGTTCTGGACGGTTTGCAAGATGCAGCCCGCTTCAACGGTCATGGTATTGTTGAGCGGATCAATTTCACGAATGCGGTTGAGCCGCGACAGGGAGAGCACGACAGCCGCCCCCGTCGAATCGGGTATCCCGCCGCCGACATGCCCGGTATTGCCCCCCTGGGGAACAATAGGCACGCCGGCATCGGCACAGGCACGAACCACCGCCGCCACTTGTTCGCAGCTCCCTGGACGAACCACACAACACGCCGCGCCACGGTAACGCCGCCGCCAATCGACGAGGTGCGGTGCCATGTCATCCGGACTTGTCAGCACCTGCTCGTGACCGACCAGTGTGCCTAGCGTTTCGATGAGTTCAGTATGGCTCACGGGCATTCTCCCTTGCGGTTCTTATTCGGTTTCGTCTTCGTAGATCGGTTCGGCGTACAGATCATGTTCGTCAGCATCGACGATGCGCACGCGCAGGAAATCACCCGGTTCGCAGTCATGGAAGTCGTTCAGCATGACTAGGCCGTCGATTTCCGGCGCATCGGCTTCTGAGCGTGCAATGGTACCCTCCTCGTCGACGGCATCCACCAGAACGATCATTTCACGGCCGATCTTGGCGGCCAGACGCTCTGCCGAAATATCGGCCTGAACGTCCATCAGGCGCCGCCTGCGTTCTTCACGCACCTCTTCCAGCACCGCACCAGGCAACTCATTGGCGGGAGCACCCTCGACAGGCGAATACGCAAAACAGCCAACGCGATCGAGTCTGGCTTCTTCAATAAAGGCCAGGAGTTCCTCGAATTCGGCCTCGGTTTCACCGGGGAAGCCGGTAATGAACGTGCTGCGAATCGTCAAATCAGGACAGATCGCCCGCCATGCCTTGATGCGTTCAAGATTGTTCTCTGCACTCGCGGGCCGCTTCATCGCTTTGAGGATACGAGGACTCGCATGCTGGAATGGAACGTCCAGGTAGGGGAGTATCTTGCCCTCTGCCATTAGGGGCAGCAGTTCGTCGATGCTCGGATAGGGATAGACGTAGTGCAGGCGAACCCAGATGCCGAACTCAGCCAGGGCCTCACATAACTCCTTGAGGCGAGTTTTGACCGGGCGACCGCCGAAAAAGCCGGTACGGTATTTGACATCGACACCGTAAGCGCCGGTATCCTGCGATATCACCAATATCTCGCGCACACCGGCTTCTGCCAGAGCTCGCGCTTCACTGAGCACATCGCCAATCGGCCGACTGACCAATTTTCCGCGCATCGACGGGATGATGCAGAAAGTACAGCCGTGATTGCATCCCTCGGATATCTTGAGATACGCAAAATGCTGCGGCGTTAGTCGAATTCCCTGCGGCGGAACCAGGCTTGTGTAGGGATCATGCGGTTGTGGCAGATGCTCATGGACATGGCGTAGCACCTCATCGGTGGCATGCGGCCCAGTGATTGCCAGAACTTGCGGGTGCGCATCGAGAATGACATCGGATTTGGCGCCCAGGCAGCCGGTCACAATCACCTTGCCATTCTCGGCAAGCGCCTCACCAATTGCATCAAGCGACTCTTCCACGGCCGCATCAATAAAGCCGCAGGTGTTGACCACAACGAGATCGGCATCATGATAAGACCCGGATATTTCGTAGCCTTCAGCTCGCAGGCGGGTAAGAATCTGTTCGGTATCACTCCCGGCTTTCGGGCACCCAAGGGAGACAACACCGATCGTGGCAGGTTTTTCCATTTGTTTACTCACTTACAAGGTATAGCGGCACGCGTAGCTTGTCTTGGCTACGTCATATGTCGCAAATAAATCATTAAATACCGGCAACGGAGCACGTCGCAACCAGCGCATCCGAACCACCACCTCGTTGAGCATCATGCCCCGCCTCGGCCCCGCCAGCGTTGGCATCCGTCAACGGTTTGATTGAGATCAAACCGTCTGCAACCGGCAAATCAAGCGGCACATTTTGTGACTGAGCGCAAATCAAGTGAATCAACACTTCCTGATCCAGCACCCCACGCCCTGTCAATTCACCGTCTAGCAATAGTTGCAGCAAAACACTGTGCGTTAGATCCGCTTCACTGCGCGCATCTAGCACGCAGAAACGTTCTCCTGCCAGGATCATCCTGCGCAGATCAGCCAAGGTGACGTAGGCGCTGGAGGTCGGATCATACAGACGCCGATTAGGGTATTTCCGAACGAGGCGAGAAACTGATGGCATGAAACTTGTTTGTCAGGAACGCACGATTGCTCGCCGACCGCAAGCAAATCGGACGCTGAATTGGATAAAAAAGGAAGCATTAAAAATGAAGTTTTGCTGCGGGGCAACATTATACACAAGCTCATGTTTTTAATGGAATATCATCAACAGGACACGGCAAAAAGCACTCCTGTGTTAGAATAGTGACTGAAATATAGCGCCACGTTCACAGGCGCCCGAGCGGCATCAAGACAGAATAGCTACTCGGCAATCTCTCAGCTCATCCATTCCGGCAAGCCGGTTCCGACTTTCTTAGCCGCCAGTCCGGTCTATGCCCGGCTAGTGCTTCCATGCCAAACGCACGGACACACAGCCACCTACAGGAGTTTCCAACCAATGCGGTTTACCGATCTCGGGCTATCCCCCGAAATCCTTCGTGCGCTTGAAGCGCAAGGTTACACTTCGCCGACCCCCATTCAGTCCAAGGCGATTCCAGCCGTTCTGGCTGGTCATGATGTCATGGCCTGCGCCCAAACCGGAACGGGTAAGACTGCCGGTTTTACCTTGCCAATTTTGCAGCGCCTGCAAGCCAACTCGAAAACACGAGCAACAAGCAGATCTCAATCAGGTGCGGGGCCACGGGTACTTATCCTAACCCCAACCCGCGAATTAGCGGCACAAGTGGAAGAAAGCGTCAGAACTTACGGTGCCCACCTCCCGCACTCCTCACTGGTCATCTACGGTGGCGTCGGTCTTAACCCGCAGATTGCAGCCCTCAGACGCGGCGTGGACATACTTGTCGCCACCCCGGGCCGACTTCTTGATCATGCACGGCAAAAAACGGTCGACCTATCGCGCATTGAAATCTTGGTGCTCGACGAGGCGGATCGAATGCTCGACATGGGATTCATCCACGACATTCGTCGAGTCCTCGCCCTGCTCCCGGTCACGCGCCAGAACCTGCTCTTCTCGGCGACTTTTTCAGATGAAATTCGAAAGTTGGCTGGATCCTTCCTACGAGATCCGGAATACGTCGAATCCGAACGCCGCAACTCAGCCTCGGAACTAGTTCGCCAAACAGTCTATAAAGTTGACCGCGAACGCAAACGTGATCTGTTGATCGATCTGATTCGCCGCCATGAATGGAGACAGGTGCTCGTATTCACTCGGACAAAGTGGGGCGCCAACGGCCTTGCCGAAAAACTCAGCAAGGCCGGCATTGATGCTGAAGCCATTCACGGAAACAAAAGCCAGGGGGCACGACAACGTGCGCTTGGGAACTTCAAAAATGGCACCTTGCAAGTCCTGGTGGCTACAGATATTGCTGCGCGAGGCATCGACATTGAAGAGTTGCCTCACGTTGTGAATTTTGAATTGCCCAATGTCCCAGAAGATTATGTTCACCGGATCGGACGTACGGGGCGAGCCGGAAGCAACGGGGAAGCTGTGTCCTTGGTCTGTATCGATGAAGAAAAACTACTGAAGGACATCGAAAAACTGCTCAAAAAACCAATCGAAGCCATGACCTTGGCGGGATTTGAACCCGACCCGACAGTAAAGGCCGAGCCAATTCAGTTGCGCTCGGAAGGGCATCGCCCATCAGGGCGAAATCGATCGACAACCAATCCTGGCAAACCACGCAAGCCGACCGAACAAAAGGGGCAAAAGAGCACCCACACCCCCAGAACCAATGCTCACCATGGGGCTCGTAAACAAGAACAGGGACAGAGTAAAATGCGCTCCAGACCGCAGGCACCTACAAGTCGTTAAGCACCGCCCGCATGCTCCGATACCCGCCGGAAGATCGCTGAGACCCTCAACCGATCTTCCGGCGTTGTTGTATTCGGGATATTTCACGCAAGTTGGGAGTAGCGTTGCCGCGAAGTTCCAACCGCCGTTTGTCTAGGGTTGCGCGCAACCAATACCTGTGCTGATGCCCGCGCTTCCAAACGACTCTTTCAAGCGAGTCAACATCGGCCATATCAAGCGTACAAAAGAAGTGGCGAGCCTTAGCCCCGGCACTTGCAGTAAGAAGTTATGGCTGCTTCCTTCCGGACCTGACCAGGTTCACAACTCTGCAATGCGGGGAGGCCCGCCAGAA
>CAZHFS010000126.1:1736-7392 GCA_964531885.1 uncultured Propionivibrio sp. | reverse complement strand
CATCCATCACGATGCTCGGCTCATCGAGACCATCGAGATATGAGACAAGCTCCGATAGTGATGCTGCGGGGTAGTCCATAGCACCCTCACTGTCATTTTCTGCATCACTATAGTCGACCGACCACCATATTTCTGCCAAATTTGACAGTCGATCCAAAACGCTCATGCACACAATTGCCAATACCAGATCCAAAACAGCCGTTTTAGACACTGATGCTTGGTGGCATGCTTCTTGATAGTTATTTGCCATCCCCGCTCCACTGAGATCGCCATGAACCGCAGTCTGCACGCCACCTCCACATCTGCACTCAAGATCGCCCGCACCCTGACCCTGGCCCCGGTACTGTTCGCAGGGCTAATCAGCTGCCTGCCGCTCCTTATTCCTTGCATCGCCTGCCGCGGGTGCAAGGAACTATTTGTTCACATTCGCAGGCTGATCGACGCCTAAGGTAGGAAGCGCCGAATCAATAGCAGCAGGAGCGAATCGCTGCATTGCCGGGTGTTCATTGCCGCGCCTATCATCTCGAACCGTCCTTGCCGCTACCGCATGGATGCCTTGCGCTTCTTTCTGCTCGCCGATTTATTCTGTGCCTCACTTAGCAAAGAAAACGGCCGCGATAACCCCATCGCGGCCGTCCGGAAACGCCAGGCACCACTTACTTCTGCGTCATCGTATAACTGCCATCGCCAGCAAACTTGATCCCGGCATCAAGGAAGTGCGCCTGTACCTCGGCACGCAGGAGCTTGACCGTATCGTAAGCTTCGCCCGCCCGCGCGCCGGTGCTGCAGAAGAAGACGACCGGCTTGTCAGTGGGCAGCGTGCCAACCTGTTTCTCAAGGTCATTGATCGGCAGGCTCTGCGCCCCCTTGATCGTCCATGCGGCAAACTCCTTGGTGTCACGGACGTCGACCAGCACCAGGCTGCCCGGTGCCGATTTCCAAACCTGCTCGAACGACGCGACGGTCACCGACCCTTTTTCCTTGCCCGCAACCAGTGCCGCACTGCTCGGAGCACCGCCGGCCGGTGCCGGCGCAGCACTGCCGGCAGAAGCGCCATGCAGTTTCTCCCACTCCGGGTAGCCTTCGGGATAGGTAAGGACGCTGGTATAGCCAAGCTTCTTCGCTTTTTCGGCCGACTTGTCGGACAGCACGCACTCCAGACCGCCGCAGTAGTAGATGAGCGGCGTCGCCTTATCCGCCGGCAGCTTGTCGGTCTGCTTATCGAACTCGGTATCCGAAATGTTCAAGGCGGTCGGAATCATGCCCTTGTCGGCCACCCGCTTCGGCCGTGCATCGATCAGGGCATAGGCGGCCTTCTCATCGATCAGCTTCTTGATGTGCGCCGCGGATACCGACACTTGCGCCCCGCGCGCTGCCCAGTCGGGCATGCCCTGCGGATAGACCTTGATGTTGGTATAGCCAAGCTTCTCGGCCTTGAAGGCCGAATTATGGCTGAGCGGGCAATCGACCCCACCGCAGTAGAAGATCAACAAGGTGTTCTTGTCCGCCGGCAAGCGTGCCACCTGCTTGTCGAACTGGGTGTCGGGGATATTGATCGCACCGGGGATATGGCCCGGATCATACTGCCTGGCCGCCGGCCGTGAATCAATGACCAGCACGCCGGGCTTGGGTGGAATGTCGACGTTGGCCCGGACGAAATCGTAATCGACGAGATGCTTGTACCAACCCTCGCGCGGCTGGATACTGGCCGCCTGATCAGCTGCCTGTGCGGGTTCGACTGCCAGCGGGGTGAAAGCCATCAGGCTGGCGGCGAGAACCGCCAGCGCTCCGAATTGCCTGACGTTCATGTTCTTCTCCTGGATTGGGGATAAAAATCAGCTGCAACTCGCCGGCGCATCGCCATCCTTGGCGCCCTTGAGCAGGAAGGCCTTGATGTCTTCTGCCAGCTCTTTCTCGGGCACCTCGGCAAACTTTTCGGCGGCCTTGTTGGCGGCCTTGATGCTGTTGCGATACCCCTGGCTGACGTAGTGATTCACCGTATCCTTGCCCTTGGCGTGCTTGTCTGCCTGCAGGTAGGCCGTCCACTCGGCTTTGGTCTTCGAGCTCGGGTTGATCCCGCCGATCGGCGAAGCCACGTGGCACGAGGTGCACACGCTGCGGTAATAGATGCGCCCGCGCTTCCAATCCCCATCATACGCAGCGGCCTGAGTGGCACAGCCGAGTGCGGCCAGCGTCAGCACGCAGGCAGCGGTGTTTTTGATGCCCATGGTGTTTCTCCCTGTTAGAAATAAGGCGCGCCTCAGTGCTCTTCCCACCCCGTGACCATGGCTTTCAGGTGAGCCGTCGGCGTCCGCCCCGTAGTCACAAGATAGAGGTGCGAAATCAGAAATGCCAGCATCAGGAACGCCCCGACGGTATGCAGCACCGCCACGGTCTCAAGCGACAGGGTCTCCAGACCCCAGGCCTTCCAATCGCCGTAGAAATAGAGCAGCCAGCCGGTCACCCATAGAAGCGGGCTCACGCACACCAGGATGCCGAGGTAGGTGAGGCGCTGCAGCGGGTTGTGCTTATTAAGGCTGCTCGGCTTGAATGGATGCGGCTCGCCGCGGAAGATGCCTGAGGAGTAATAACGGGCGACAACCAGAATTTTGTCGGTAGTCGGGATGTAATGCCGCCACTCGCCCGTCGTCACATGCCAGAAGATCGCAAAAATCCACAACCCGATCAGGGACCACGCCGCCGTGGTATGCGTGTTGAGGGCCTTGGCGAAGCCGAAAAGCTTGTAGGTGCCGTGGATCTCGAAACCGGTGATCAACAGGGTGATGATCAGTGCCGCCTGGGCCCAGTGCCAGAAGCGCTCGAATGCCTTGAAGATGTAGATGCGCTCACCCATGTTCATTCTCCCTTCCCAAGGCTGCCGCGACGCCCTGCAATGATGCGCAGCAGGCCGTGCCCCAACGATCCGACCAACGCCAGTCCGGCCAGCGCCCATCCCAACGTATCGACCAGCGGATTGCGATCCCGCCCGGGAATATAGACCCCCGTCACACCAGCCAACCGCCCATCACGGCTGTGGCACTCGACGCAGCTCACCGATTTTTCCTTGGGGGCCACCATGTGTTTCACCGGCCAGTACATCTCGGTCTTAACGAAGCCGACCTGCCCGGAGAACGGCTTGCCCGCCGACGTCATGCCCGTGGCAATCGCCTTGTCCCACACCAGATTCTTCCAGTAAGCCGTATCGTCGTTTCCGGCCACATGCGGCTTGACCAGCGTTTTCAGTTCCTTGTCATAAGGCTGCGAGCCACGGAAGACCTTGAACGGCCAGATCTGGGACTTGCCATCGTTCGCACTGCCGCCAATCGAATTGACCTGGACGATTTTTTCCGGATCGGCGATCTTGTCCTCAACCAGGGTGTAATTGACCTGTCCGTTGAACCAGTAGTACTCGGGCTTGACGTTCTCGGCAACGGTAAACGTCCCCTTGCGCGATTCGTAGATCACGTGCCCCTTGTCGTCCTTACGCGTAACCTGCTTGCCCTGCGCATCCCGCTCGCCGGCGGCCGACCAGTCCCAACTCATCTTGGTCGGCACCCCGCCGCGCGCGTAGGCTGGAATATGGCAGGTCTGGCAGGCCAGCTTGTCGGTATGGGTGTTAAGTAGCGCCACCTTCTTGTGCGGCGCATTGTCGTGACAGGACACACAGGTCGCCGGATTGGAAGTGTCGACCTTACCGCGCACATGCGCCCCGCCCTTGTCCACCGCCGTCGGGGTATAACGGCTACCGGCCACGTCATGGCTTGAGGTCTTGTGACACGTCGCACAGGTGAAATCCAGGCCCGTAGCGTCCATGTGCACATCCAGTTCACGGTCCGGCGCGGCCATTGAGCTGTCGAGATCGCCGTGTTTTACCCCATCACCGCCACCACCGTAGAAGTGGCAGGCGCCGCAGGTGTCGCGGCTGGACTTGCCCACTTTCTGTACCACCTTGGCGATGTCGATGCCTTTGATCACGTTACCCGAACCGGGCGGCACCTCGATGTCCTTGAGGACGGGATTGCCCGCAAACCCTGCCGGCTTCTTGTAGATCCCCGTCGTGTCGTGGCAGACAAGACAATCGACATTCTTCTCCGAGGCAAAGTCGAAGTTATTGTCTTTCCAGCCATAGCCCACGTGGCAACTGGCACAGGCGCCCAGGTTGGTCTCGACCGAAATGCAGTAGTTGTTGAGCACGTGCTTCTTGCCCAGCACCTGCCCGGTTTGGGGATTTTTGTACTCCCACTTCCAGTGTTTGGTGCGGTGAATCTGCCCCGCCGCCTCGGTGTGACAGGAAAGGCAGGCCTGCGTCACCTCCGGACCGGAGGCAAAATCGCGTTGCAGTTCCTTGAACTTGGAATGGTCAGCGGTGGTGGTCAATTTGACCGGGCGTGGCGCGTCCGCCGCCTGCACCGACCCCAACCCGGCGATGAGCATTGTCGTGACAGGACACACAGGTCGCCGGATTGGAAGTGTCGACCTTACCGCGCACATGCGCCCCGCCCTTGTCCACCGCCGTCGGGGTATAACGGCTACCGGCCACGTCATGGCTTGAGGTCTTGTGACACGTCGCACAGGTGAAATCCAGGCCCGTAGCGTCCATGTGCACATCCAGTTCACGGTCCGGCGCGGCCATTGAGCTGTCGAGATCGCCGTGTTTTACCCCATCACCGCCACCACCGTAGAAGTGGCAGGCGCCGCAGGTGTCGCGGCTGGACTTGCCCACTTTCTGTACCACCTTGGCGATGTCGATGCCTTTGATCACGTTACCCGAACCGGGCGGCACCTCGATGTCCTTGAGGACGGGATTGCCCGCAAACCCTGCCGGCTTCTTGTAGATCCCCGTCGTGTCGTGGCAGACAAGACAATCGACATTCTTCTCCGAGGCAAAGTCGAAGTTATTGTCTTTCCAGCCATAGCCCACGTGGCAACTGGCACAGGCGCCCAGGTTGGTCTCGACCGAAATGCAGTAGTTGTTGAGCACGTGCTTCTTGCCCAGCACCTGCCCGGTTTGGGGATTTTTGTACTCCCACTTCCAGTGTTTGGTGCGGTGAATCTGCCCCGCCGCCTCGGTGTGACAGGAAAGGCAGGCCTGCGTCACCTCCGGACCGGAGGCAAAATCGCGTTGCAGTTCCTTGAACTTGGAATGGTCAGCGGTGGTGGTCAATTTGACCGGGCGTGGCGCATCCGCCGCCTGCACGCCCCCCAACCCGGCGATGAGCAGTGCCGTGCACACGCCCCCCACCCACTTGCGTAATGTTCCCTGCTTCATGGCCTCTCCCGGCTATCCGCCCATTACTTCGTGCGAAAGTTATTTTATAAGAATTTTCTCATACTCTACTCAAGATCCTTTGCGTTTTCAAGCCACAAAAGACGCAAACGACGTCATCAAACACCAACTTTTTCACCTAACACTGCCGGCCGACCATGGCACATGCGACAATCTGCATCCTCTCACCAGCCCGGAAACCAGGTCATGCGCCCCCTGCAGACTGCCCTCATGGCTCTTTGTTTGTTCGCCAGTCCGCTCGTCACTGCGGCCGCTCCGAACGAAATCAGTCAAACCGAGTGGGGCGAGGTCTTTGCCCGGCAGGACGCACGCGGCACCCTGGTTGTCCTCGATCAGCGCACTCCCTCAGCGCAAAGGCAGGTCTATAAC
>CAZHFS010000126.1:0-1636 GCA_964531885.1 uncultured Propionivibrio sp. | reverse complement strand
GCGTATCGACGATTTCTGGCTCGACGGCAGCCTGCGTATTTCGGCCCATGAGCAGGTCGACTTCCTCGAACGCCTTTACCGCAACGCCTTACCTTACCCGCTGGCCGACCAGCGACTGGTCAAGGACCTGATGCTCGTCGACGCTGGCCGCGATCACATCCTGCGCGCCAAAACCGGCTGGTTCAGCCGACACGGCGAATCCATCGGTTGGTGGGTAGGCTGGATCGAACGCCCGGACGGTCCAGTTTTCTTTGCGCTGAACATCGACATGCCCGCGGGTATTCCCGATGCGCCCAAGCGCGAAGCCATCGTCCGGCAAATCCTGCACGGCATCGGGGCACTGCCGGCACGTCCCTGACTTCTCCCGCACCCTGCTGGCGAAAACACACAACCAAGCCTTCGTCCCAGCTCTGGCTACGCGGCCAGCGCGGCGGCCTAGACGCGCCAGTTTTTTTCCTATACTGGAACATTCCGAGTTCCTCCCGGGGGCAGGACATGGTGGGTTACCGTTTCTTCGCATGCGACTGTCGGCACGCTCTGCACCGCCTGCTGGTTCTGGCTGCGTCACTCTGTCTGTGCACAAGCGCCCTGGCAACCACCTTGCGCGTAGCGCTCGAAGACGCCGACAACCGCCCCTACGCCTACCGTGACGAGCGCGGCGAGTGGACCGGTTTCCACAGCGAGCTCATTCGAGCCGTCGCCAAACAGCTCGAATGGGACGTGCTGTTCATCCCCGTTCCCTGGACGCGCGCACAAAACATGCTGGCGCAAGGGACAGCCGACGCCGTGCCGTACATGGGGAAAAATGCGCAACGACTCAACTATGCGTTATTCCTGCCGGACAATCGCCTGCACATCCAGCACGTCAGTCTCTATATCCGCAGGGCGGACAGCGGACGCATTGAATACACACCTCCCCTGACCACGCTGATGCAGCAGTGGCGTTTTGGTGCCCCGCGTAACTACTTTGTCGGCGACGAATTTATTCAGGCCTTGGCCGCAGGCGCGCCGATGGATCAGACTGCCCCCACGCCGCAAAAATTATTCGCCATGCTCCTTGCCGGTCGGATCGATATCGCCGTGGCCGAGGCCCAGACCTTCCAGATTGTCGAACCACGCATCCGCGATGCGCATGTCCGGATTATCCGACTCGCCGGTGTCACCCTTGAAGGCACGGCCATGTACCTCGCTTTCCGACGCGCTGGCGCTGGCCCACAGCAGGCGCAGGAATTTGCCGCGGCTTATGCGGCGTGGCGCAAAAGCGACGAATATGCCCAACTCATTGAACGTTTTGGCATCGCTGACCGCATCCCCGAAGATTTCCGAGCGCAGGCTCTACGCCCCTCCGGGAGTCCGCCACAGGCTAGGCCACGATAAAAAAAACCGCGTGCCGCCGATAGGGGTTGGCAACACGCGGTAAGTGCAACCGTTCGCCCGCGTCCGCAGGACGGGGCGGCCGTCGGTCAGCGCTCGACGCCGGGGATGGCGAAATAGGTGTGAGCGTTGTTGAAGCAAATGTCTTCGATCATCCGGCCCCAGGTCTCGAAATCAGCCGGCGCTTCGCCCGACTCGATCCAGCCACCGACCAGCGCGCAGAGGATGCGGCGGAAGTATTCGTGGCGCGGGAAAGAAAGAA
>CAZHFS010000125.1:0-7429 GCA_964531885.1 uncultured Propionivibrio sp. | reverse complement strand
TGCTCCTCTACCTCAACTTCCGCCGCCTCTCGGAAACGCTGATCGTCATGCTCTCGGTGCCCTTTGCCCTGGTCGGCGGTGTCTGGCTGATGTGGGCGCTCGGTTACAACATGAGTGTCGCCGTCGCGGTCGGTTTCATCGCCCTGGCCGGCGTCGCCGCCGAGACCGGGGTGGTGATGCTGATCTACCTCGACCACGCCTGGCAGGCGATCCGCGAACGCTGCCGCGCTGCTGGCCGCACGCCGACCTACGCCGACCTCGAAGAAGCAATCATGGAAGGCGCGGTCGAACGGGTACGCCCGAAGATGATGACCGTGGTCGCCATCATGGCCGGCCTGCTGCCCATCCTGTGGAGTAGCGGCACAGGCTCCGAAGTGATGAGCCGGATCGCTGCCCCGATGGTCGGCGGCATGCTGTCCTCGACGGTGTTGACGCTGGCCGTCATCCCGGCCATCTACGGCCTCGTCGAAGGCTGGCGCCTGCGGCGCTTGGCTCGCTGACACTCACTCGCGTTCATCAGGCAGAACACCGCAAACCACGGAGGACACCGAGAACACGGCGAAAACTAAAAAGGTGTTCTCCGTGCCCTTCGTGTTCTTCGTGGTTCACGCTTTTGTCTCTGCTTTTGCTCTGCTTCTCGCCATGTTCGGTGTGCTTCGCTTCTTGCCCGAACAGCCAGTGCGAGCGATCGCACCCGTTGCATTCGGGCGCGATCGCGTTCATGCTTAAAGCATCTGAACGGCGAGGAGAACGACGATGCGCATCGGCTTTCACGGCGCGGCAGGCGAAGTCACTGGATCGTGCACCCTGGTTGAACTCGGTCACGGACACGACATGGTTCGTTTTATTGTCGATTGCGGGATGTTTCAGGGTGGGCCCGAAGCGCGCACCAAAAACCTGCATGCGCTCAGCTTTGGCTTTGATGTGCGCAGTCTCGATTTTGTCCTTCTCACCCACGCCCACATCGACCATTCCGGCCTCCTGCCGCGCCTCGCGGTGATGGGCTTTCGTGGCCCGATCTACGCCACGCCGGCCACCGTGGATCTGCTTGGCGTCCTGCTTCCCGACAGCGCGCACATCCAGGAAAAGGAAAGCGAATGGCAGCTGCGCCATCAGCGCCGGACACGCAAACACGAACGCATGATCCAGGCGCCGCTCTATACAGTCGCTCAGGCCAACACCGTGCTCCAGCAACTGCGCCCCGTCCCTTACGGGGAGCGCTTCAAACCGGGACGCGGCGTCGAGGCCAGCTTCCATGACGCCGGTCATATCCTCGGTTCGGCCTGGCTGGACATCCATGTGCGTGAGGGAGGGAATAACCGTCGCCTGGTCTTCTCGGGCGACCTCGGCATGCCCGGCCGCCCCATCCTGCGCGACCCGCAACCGGTTTCCGGCAAGGCCGATGTGGTGCTTGTCGAATCGACCTACGGCAACCGGCTGCACCGCTCGATGCCTGAAACCGAGGACGAAATCGTCGCCGCCATCGAGCGCGTGCGCAGCACACGGGGCAATCTCATCATTCCCTCCTTCGCCGTCGGCCGCACTCAGGAAATCATCTACGTCCTCGCCGATCTTGTGCGCCGCAACCGCCTTCCCGCGCTCAAGGTGTTCGTCGATTCACCGATGGCTAATGCGGCAACCCGGATCACCCTCGCGCATCCGGAAGTGCTGGATGGCGAGACGCGCGACCTGATCGCCTGGCAGGCAGCCCATCCGGAACGGATGCATGTCCAATTCGTGGCCGATGTCGAGGACTCCAAGGCGCTCAACGCCGTCCGCGAGGGGGCCATCATTCTCTCGGCCAGTGGCATGTGCGAAGCCGGGCGCATCAAGTACCACCTGCGCGAGAATCTGCCGCGCAGCGAATGCGGCGTGCTGATCGCAGGCTTCCAGGCCGCCGGCACCCTGGGCCGCCGCTTGGTTGACGGCGCGCGGCTGGTACGCATTTTTGGTCAGCAGGTGCCTGTCCGCGCGCACATCCATACGGTGGGCGGCCTTTCCGCGCATGCCGATCAGGGAGCGTTGCTGGGCTGGCTCAGCGGTTTTTCCGATGCCCCGGGCGAGACCTTCCTGACGCACGGGGAACCGGCGGCCAGCGCCGGCTTTGCCGAAGCTATCGCCTCGACACTGGGTTGGTCGCGCCTGCACCGCCCGGAGCGGGCCGCCTCAATCACCCTTTGATAACCGACCGGCCGTAAGGCGGCAAAATCGCCGCGGCCGGACGATAGGCAGCACCCCGAATGGCAAGCCGAAAGACCGGACAGACGGGGCGAATCCGGTCGATCAGTTCGCCGTACCCATTGGGCCGGGGACCACATGCACCGTGCCGGCTGCGCCGGTGATCATCAATTCGCCATCCTGGATGGTGCATTGCATGGCCATCGTGCGCTCGGCGAGCCCTGCCAATGCCTGCGTGTCGGCCGCACTGATGCGCAACACTCGCAGATTGGCGAGTTTGGCAAAGCCGGCTGCGTTCTGCGCCCACCACACATCGGTCGCCTTGTCGCCATAGGCGAAGACGATAACCTCCCGGGCACGCCCACACGCCTTGCGCACGATCCGCTCATCCGGCATGCCGACCAAAATCCATTGTTCAATCGCGCCGGTAAGATCCTTGCGCCAGAGATCCGGCTCCTCATCGCAAGACAAACCCCGCCCGAAGGCCAGCGCCTGATCGGCACAGCACATGAAGGCCAGGAGGCGAACCATCATGCGCGCATCGTTCTCCGAAGGGTGGCGCGCCAGGGTCAGCGAGAAATCGTCGTAGTAATTCCGGTCGATGTCGGCGAGCGACAGGTCGACCTTGAAAATGGTTGCCTTAAGAGCCATGCACTATCCGTCTGACGCCAACGTTGATCGCCGCGAGGCCCTTAACAACGAGCTGTGCGCGAAGTGGCCGCTGCGCAGTGAAAGAAAAACCGGGACCAACAGCAACATTTGCTTACATCCAGCCAAAGTGATGCAATGTGCCCCAACAAGAAGGCCGTTATACTAACGGAAATAATTTTTCAGTCCACGCCGCAATGGCCAGTTTTTCTTTCCAATACCGTTTCAGGCACTCAGTTGCTGCGTTATGCCTTGCTGTATCGTTTTCCGGCCAGGCATCGGCTTCGGCCTGGGGCAAGCTTGACCCGCTCTCAACCGAGTCGCAGACCCCGCCCAGGCCCCGCCTTGAACTCCCCGAGCGGACGGACTTCACGCCGTGCCAGCCTCCAGGCGAAGGCATGGCCTACGGCATCGTCGAAATCGTCGACCTGGCCCTGTGTCGCAACCCAAAAACACACGCGGCCTGGGCTGCCGCCCGGGTACAGGCTGCCCAGGTCGGTAATGCACTGGGAGACTATCTACCCTCCCTCGATGGCAAGGTCACGGCCAATCGGGTGCATGTCAACGGCGGTCAGAGCACAAATCAGCGCAATGCCGCGCTGACCCTGTCCTGGTTGCTCTACGATTTTGGCGCCCGCTCCGCCTCGCTCGAAAATGCACGCCAGCTTTTGGCGGCGGCCAGCCACAGTCTCGATGCCACGGTCCAGTCGGTTTTTCTGGCCGCGATGCAGGGCTACTACAATGCCCAGGCCGCACGCGCCGTCGTCCAGGCCGCGCTGGAGTCGGAAAAAGCCAGCCAGGAAAGCCTGGCTGCCGCAGAAACACGTTACCGCGTGGGCAGCGCCACCCCGGCTGACCGGCTACAGGCGCAAACCGCAAGATCGCAAGCCACACTCACCCGGATTCGCGCCGAAGGCCTGCAAAAAACAACCCTCGGCACGCTAGCCAACCTGATCGGCAGCGATGCCGGCACTCCCTTGCGTCTGGCTGACATTGCCCACCCGACGCCGGACGAAGCCTTCGTACGCGACATCGACGCCCTGATCAGCGAAGCGCGCAGTCGCCGTCCCGACCTCAAATCCGCCGAAGCACAATACGCTGCCGCCCGTTCGAACATCGACCTGGCCCGGGCCAACGGTCTGCCGACGCTGTCGCTCGGCGCCGGCCCGACCTGGCAGCACACCAGCAATCTGGACGTTCACGGCAACACCGTCGGACTGACGCTCACCCTGCCGGTTTTTTCCGGCTTTGCCACCACCTATGCCATACGCAAAGCCGAGGCCCAGGCCGATGCCGTGGCCGCACAGCGCGACGAACTGCGCCTGCAGGTCGCCCTCGACGTTTGGACGGCCTATCAGAGTTTGACCACCGCCACCCAGACGGTGCGCACGACCGCAGACCTCCTGGCCAGCGCCGAACAATCCGAACGGGTTGCCCTCGGCCGCTACAAGGCCGGCGTCGGCAACATCCTCGATGTTCTCAATGCCCAGAGCGCGCTGGCCAATGCCCGCCAGCAACGCATCCAGGCCCTCCTCGACTGGCACGTCTCGCGTGCCACACTGGCCCGCGCCGTTGGCGTACTTGACCACCGACTCCTGACCCCGCCGGGGGAAAACACCGCCCCATGAAAGTGACGAAACGCACTTATTTCTTCCTTGGCCTCGCCGTCCTCCTTCTTGGCGGCACGGCTTACGGCTTCCTGCGTGCCTTCAGCCAGCCCACGCCGCAAGAGCGTTACCGGCTGCAAACGGTCGAAAAAGGCGACATTACCCAGAGCGTCGCAGCCAACGGCACGCTCAATCCGGTCGTCCTCGTCAATGTGGGCACCCAGGTTTCAGGAACAGTCACCAAGCTGTTCGTCGACTTCAACGACAAGGTCGAAAAGGGCGAACCGCTGCTCGAGCTCGATCGCTCGCTGCTCGAAGCCCAGTCGCGGCAATCGGAAGCAAGCATCGGCAACATCCAGGCCACGCTCGATCTGGCGCGAGCCAACGAGGCGCGCATGCAGGCCCTGTTCAAGGAGGAATACGTTTCACGCCAGGAACTTGACCAGGCCATCCAGGCTAGGCGTTCCGCCGAAGCCCAGTTACGGCAGGCCACGGCCGCCGCCGACAAGGACAAGGTCAACCTCGGCTTTACCCTGATCCGTTCTCCGGTCTCCGGCATCGTCGTCGACCGGGTCGTCGACATCGGCCAGACCGTGGCGGCCAGCCTGCAAACCCCCACCCTGATCAAGATTGCGCAGGACCTTTCCGAAATGCGCATCGACACGAGTTTTGCCGAAGCGGATGTCGGCAAGATCAAGGAAGGGCAAAAAGTACGCTTTACCGTCGATGCCTTCCCGGATCGCCAGTTCAACGGCGAAGTGCAGGTGATCCGCCTCAACCCGACCAATGTCCAGAACGTGGTGACCTACAACGTCCGGATCTCGTTCGACAACAGTGACCATACCCTGCTCCCCGGCATGACCGCCTACGTCACGATCGCCGTGGCCCAGCGCAAGGACGTGTTGCTGGTGCCGAATGCCGCACTGCGCTTCAAGCCAACCGAAGCTGTCGAGCAGAGCAAGGCTGAGAAAGCCAGCACGGCAAACAAGCCGGGCAGCAACGGAACGGCCCCACGCCCGGGCGAAGGCCGCGGACGCAAACGTGACCTTGCCAGCGGTACCGTGCATGTGGTCGAGGGCAACACCATCCGCCCGGTCAGCGTGCAGATCGGCATCACCGACGGGCGCAATACCGAAATCACAGGCGGCGACCTCAAACCCGGCGAGCGCATCATCATCGGCGACAATCCGAGCATGGCCGCCAGCAAGCCGAGCAGCGTCGGCGTGCGCCTGTTCTGAGGCCGACATGACGCTTAAACTACCGCTTTGCGGTCATCTCCCGGCCGGCACAACATGAATCAAGCCACTGACGATGCGGTCATCCGCGTTGCCGGCCTCGGCAAGTCCTACGTCACCGCCGCGGGTTTGTTTCCGGCGCTCAAAGGGGTCGACCTGACCATCCGGCATGGCGAATATGTTGCCATCATGGGGCCCTCCGGCTCGGGCAAATCGACCTTCATGAACCTGCTCGGCTGCCTCGACACGCCGACCATGGGCGATTACTTTCTGGTTGGGCGCAACGTCGCGCACATGCACGGCGATGAACTGGCCATCCTCAGAAACCGGACCATCGGCTTCGTTTTCCAGGGCTTCAACCTGCTGCCGCGCATGAGCCTTGAGGACAACGTCGCCCTGCCCCTCGTCTATGCCCACGTCGAGCGCGAAGAACGTCGTGCCCGCGCCCGCCGGATGCTGGCCAAGGTTGGACTGGAGGGATATGCCAACTCCCTGCCTTCACGCATTTCGGGCGGCCAGCAGCAGCGCGTGGCCATCGCCCGCGCCCTGATCAACGACCCCAGCCTGATCCTGGCCGACGAACCCACCGGCAATCTCGACAGCCACACCAGCGAAGAAATCATGGGGGTGTTCGGCCAGTTGAACGACGAAGGCATCACGATTCTTCTGGTCACCCACGAGGCAGACATCGCGGCGCATTCGCACCGCCAGGTTCGCTTCCTCGACGGCTTGATCGTCAGCGACCATCCAACCCCGGGCAAGGGGAATTCGCCATGCTAAGACCCATGCTCGGCGAAGCCTGGCACGCCATGGGCGCCAACCGGATGCGCACGGCGCTGACCATGCTCGGCATGGTCATCGGCGTCGGTTCCGTGGTCCTCATGATGGCCATCGGCCAAGGGGCCCAATACGCCGTGGCCCAGACCATCAGCACCATGGGCAGCAATCTCTACGTCATCGTTTCGGGGTGGACGCAGCAAAGCGGCGTACGCACCGGCAGCGGATTCGGCTACACGCTGAAGATCGGCGACTCGGACGCAATCGCGGAACTCGACGACATCATCCAGGTTGCCCCGGTGCATCAGGGCACGCAACAGGTCGTCTATGGACCGAAAAACTGGAGCACCTCGGTGGTCGGCACCACCCCTTCCTATCTGGATGCGCGTTCCTGGGCCTTGTCCGGCGGTTACCCATTCGACGAAACCGACGTCAAATCGGCAACACGCGTGGCCATCGTCGGCATCACCGTGGTGGAAAACCTCTTCGAGCCGGGCGAAGACCCGATCGGCAAGACCATCCGCATCAACAACACCCCGTTCGAAATCATCGGCACGCTCGGCGCCAAAGGGCAAAACCTGGACGGCCGCGACCAGGATGACACGATCATCGTCCCGCTCACCACCGCGCAACGCAAACTCTTTGGCGTGCGCTTTGCCGGTTCGGTGCGTTCAATCATCGTCCAGGCCGCTTCGGCGGAAGCCATGCCCAGCGTGGAAAAATCGGTGACTTCCCTGCTCCGCCAACGGCACCGGCTGCGCGACGATCAGGACAATGACTTCTACATCCGCAACCTCGCCGCCGCCGCGGATACCGCCGCAGAAACCACGCGCGTGATGTCCATGCTGCTGGGCGCCATCGCCTCGGTCTCCCTGCTCGTCGGGGGTATCGGGATCATGAACATCATGCTCGTTTCAGTCACCGAGCGGACGCGCGAGATCGGCATCCGCATGGCCATCGGCGCTCGCCAGAAGGACATCCTCG
>CAZHFS010000124.1:0-7518 GCA_964531885.1 uncultured Propionivibrio sp. | reverse complement strand
CTGTGGAACGGCCTGACGATCACCGAGCAGCGCAAGGCCAACATCCTGTTTACCAAGCCCTACCTCGAGAACCGCCAGATCATCGTGGTCACCGAGAAGTCCGAGATCAAGGACAAGGCCGGTCTCGCCGGCAAGGTGCTCGGCGTGCAGGACGGCAGCAGCGCCATCGAGGCGGTGAATAAGGACGAAGCCACCGCCAAGTCGCTCAAGGAACTCAAGAAATTCGGCGACAACGTGACGGCGCTGATGGACCTCTCCGCTGGCCGTCTTGACGCGCTGGTGGTCGATGAAGTCGTTGGCCGCTACTACACGTCCAAGAAACCGGGCGAGTACCGCGTGCTTGAGCAGAACTTTGGCACCGAAGACTACGGCATCGGTACCCGCAAGGAAGATACCGAGCTGATGGCCAAGATCGAGAAGGCGATGGACGACATGAAGAAGGATGGTTCGGCTGCCGCGATCTCGACGAAGTGGTTCGGCAAGGACATCATTAAGCAGTAATCGATCGTCCTGACCATTCATAGTCTGACAGGGACGCCCCGGCCGGAATTCCGGACCGGGGCGTTGCCTTCGTAAGGCTGGCGGGCAGGGCAGGCAACACTATCCGAGAGGCCAGGGGAATGCAGCGTACGCCAAGGAATGCCCGGTACCCCGTGGCGGGCGGGTATCCAGCAAACCTCTCCTGCTGCCAATCCGAGGCACACTAACGCATGGACTACGTCTTACAAATCTTGCCCCACCTCATCGAGGGGACCGGGGTCACCCTGCAGGTTTTCGCCATTACCCTGGTGCTCTCGCTGCCCTTGGGGCTGGTGCTGGCGCTGCTGCGCATTTCGCGTTTCGGCGTGGTGAGCGGGGCGGTCAACGCCTACATCTGGCTGATGCGCGGCACGCCCTTGATGCTGCAAATGCTGTTCATCTATTTCGCGCTGCCGTTCGTGCCGGTGATCGGCATCAAGCTGCCCGATTTTCCGGCGGCCATTGTCGCTTTCGTGCTCAATTACGCAGCCTACTTTGCCGAGATCTTCCGCGCCGGCATCCAGTCGATCGGGCGCGGCCAGTACGAAGCGGCGCGCGTGCTCGGCATGACCTATACCCAGACCATGCGGCGCATCGTCCTGCCGCAGGTGATCAAGCGCATCCTGCCGCCGGTGAGCAACGAGACGATCACCCTCGTCAAGGACACCTCGCTGATCTACGTGCTGGCCATGAACGACCTGCTGCGCGCGGCGCGCGGCATCGTCCAGCGTGATTTTTCGACGACCCCCTTTGTCGTCGCTGCCGCTTTCTACCTGATCATGACGCTGGTTTTGACCTACGTCTTCCAGCGGATGGAAAAGAAATATGCCGTCTATGACGAATGAGCCGATGTTGCGTGCGCACGACATCCACAAGCGCTTCGGGCATCTTGAGGTGCTGCGCGGCGTGTCGCTCTCGCTCTCCAAGGGCGAGACGGTGGCCATCATCGGGCCGTCGGGCTCGGGCAAGAGCACCTTCCTGCGCTGCTTGAACCACCTCGAAACCATCGACCGAGGCCAGATCGACATCGAGGGCGAGACGCTGGTCTCGACCGATGCCGCCGGGCATTGCCACTATGTCCCCGACGCTGACGTGCGTCGCCTGTGCGGGCGCATGGGCATGGTATTCCAGCACTTCAACCTGTTCCCGCACATGACGGTGCTGCAGAACGTCATCGAGGCGCCGATGACGGTCAAGGGCATGAAGCGCGACGAGATCGTGCCCAAGGCCGAGGAACTGCTGCGCAAGGTCGGCCTGCTGGAAAAGCGCGAGGCCTACCCCTCGCGCCTGTCGGGCGGGCAGAAGCAGCGTGTGGCCATCGCCCGGGCCCTGGCCATGGAGCCGGACATCATGCTGTTCGATGAACCGACCTCGGCGCTTGACCCGGAACTGACCGGCGAAGTGTTGCGCACCATGCGTGAACTGGCTGAGGAACACATGACGATGATCGTCGTCACCCACGAGATGGGCTTTGCCCGTGAAGCGGCGAGCCGCGTGGTGTTCATGGACGGCGGCGAGATCCTCGAAGCACGTCCGTCGCGCGAGTTCTTTGCTGCGCCTGAGCATCCACGTACCCGCGCCTTCCTGGAGAACATGCTCTGAGCGGTCTGCGGCTGGCCTGGAGGGCGCATCTGGATGCGCTTTCCGGGGCGCATCCGGTTACCATTCGGTGCTTGCACAGTTTCTGACCGCATCCTGCCATGCCGACGCTTGCTGAAGTCTTTGCCGCCGACGGATTGCTCTCCCGCAGCATTCCGGGTTACCGCATGCGCGCGCAGCAACTCGAGATGGCCGAAAGCATTGCCGCCGCGCTCAAGGGCAACAAGGTGCTCGTCGCCGAGGCCGGGACGGGTACCGGCAAGACCTTCGCCTATCTCGTGCCGGCACTGCTCTCGGGCGGCAAGGTGATCGTGTCGACTGGCACCAAGACCCTGCAGGACCAGCTCTACGGGCGCGACCTGCCGACGGTGCGCGACGTGCTGCGTGCGCCGGTCAAGATCGCGCTGCTCAAGGGGCGGGCTAATTACCTCTGCCACTACCACCTTGAACGGACCCTCGACGAAGGCCGCTTCCTGACCCGCGAGGACATCGCCGACGCCCAGCGAATCGGCCGCTTTGCCAAGATCACGCGCACCGGTGACAAAGCCGAGTGCGCGGGCGTGCCCGAGAATTCAGCTGTGTGGCCGATGGTCACTTCGACGCGCGAGAACTGCCTCGGCCAGGATTGCCCCTATCACCAGGACTGCTTCGTCCTCGCCGCGCGGCGCGAGGCCATGGCCGCCGACGTGGTGGTGGTCAATCATCACCTCTTCTTTGCCGACGTGATGCTGCGCGATGAGGGCACGGCTGAACTTCTGCCGGCCTGCAACGCGGTGATCTTCGACGAGGCGCACCAATTGCCGGAAACCGCGAGCCTCTTTTTCGGCGAGAACGTGTCGACCGCGCAAGTGCTTGACCTTACCCACGACGCGCGCGGTGAAGGCCTGGCCAGCGCGCGTGACTGCCTCGACCTGCCCAAGCTCTGCGCCAGCGTGGAGAAGGCCGCGAAGGATTTGCGCCTGACCTTGCCGGTCGAGCCGGCGCGCTTTTCACTGGTGCAGCTGCAGGAACGTGGCGGTTTCGACAATGCGCTGGTCGGCCTGTTGCGCGAGCTCGAAGTCTTTTCGGCGTTGCTCGAAACCCAGGCGGCGCGTTCCGAAGGGCTGGAGAACTGCTGGCGGCGGGCGGCCGAGCTGGTGATCCGTTTTCGCCGCTGGCGCGAGGACGCGGCGCCCGACTCGGTGCGCTGGGGCGAAACCTATACGCACGCGCTGCACCTCAATGCCACGCCGCTCGTCATCTCCGGCATCATGCAAAAGCAGATGGGCGGGCATCCGCGCGCCTGGATTTTTACCTCGGCGACGCTCGCCGTGCAGCGCGACTTCAAGCACTACTGTGCCGAAATGGGGCTTTACGACGCCGATACCGCCTGCTGGGACAGCCCCTTCGACTACGGCACGCAGGCCGTGCTCTACGCGCCGACCGGACTGCCCGACCCGAACAGCCATGCCTACACCGAGGCCGTGGTCAAGGCTGCCTTCCCGGCGGTGCAGGCCAGCGGCGGGCGCGCCTTCTTCCTGTGCACTTCGCTGCGCGCCATGCGCCGCACGCACGAACTGCTCGCCGAGGCGCTCGAACGCGCCGGGCTGGATCTGCCACTGCTCTTGCAGGGCGAGGCCGGCAAGGGCGAACTGCTGGAACGCTTCCGCCGGCTGGGCAACGCCATCCTGGTGGGCAGCCAGAGCTTCTGGGAAGGCGTCGACGTGCGCGGCGAAGCGCTCTCCTTGGTGGTCATCGACAAGCTGCCCTTCGCGCCGCCCGACGACCCGGTACTCTCGGCACGCATCGAGAAGATGAAGCAGGATGGCCTCAACGCCTTCATGAACTACCAACTGCCGCGCGCGGTGATCAATGTGAAGCAGGGCGCCGGGCGCTTGATCCGCGCCGAAACAGACCGCGGCGTGTTGATGATCTGCGACCCGCGACTGACCGGTAAGCCCTACGGGCGACGGGTCTGGCAGAGCCTGCCGCCAATGCGCCGCACGCGCGAGCTTGCCGAGGTGCTGGCTTTCCTGGCGGGTGAAACCTTACCGGAACGGACTGCATGAATACCACGCGTACACTGCCAGTCGATCGGCTAACCGTCGATGCGCTCAACCGAGGCTGTGCCTGTCACAACGTCGACCGGGCGCGGCTCATGCATGCCTTGGCCACCGAGCAGGGCGTTGCAGAGAGTTGGCTTGCCGAGCGTCCCAACCTCTTTTCCGGGCGCGCGCTTTATGTGGCGCAGGCGCATCTGGACGCCATGGCCGGTCTTGCTGCGGCCATGCGCCGCGTCGTCTGCCTGCCCGGCTGGCAGGCGCGCGTTCTCGCACGGGCGCCGGTGAGTGCTCGCCATGCACCGCTCGCGGCCGGGGTATTCCTCGGGTTTGACTTCCACCTCGGGCCCGACGGCCCGCGGCTCATCGAAATCAACACCAATGCCGGCGGTGGCCTCTTGTGCGCCAAACTCCTGCATGCGCAGCGTGCCTGCTGCGGCGTGGCTCAGGGCGTCGGTCCGCTCCCGGCGCCTGGAAGCGTCGAGGCCGCCTTTCTTGCCATGTTCCGCGAAGAGTGGCGTCGTTCGCGCGGTGAGGTGCCGCTTGCCCGTATCGCCATCGTTGACGAAGCGCCCACCGGGCAATACCTGTGGCCAGAGTTCCGTCTCTTCGCCGATCTGTTTGCGCAGGCAGGGATCGAAGCCCTGATCGTTGATCCAGCCGAGCTTGCGTTCGACGGAGAACGCTTGCGCTGCGATGGCAAGACGGTTGACCTTGTCTATAACCGCCTCACCGATTTCGGTCTCGACGCACCGGACAACGCCGCTCTACGTGCCGCCTACCTTGCCGATGCCGTGGTGGTTACCCCCCATCCGCGTGCGCATGCGCTTTACGCCGACAAGCGCAACCTCGTCTTGCTCGGCGACGATGCATGGTTGGCCGAGATTGGCGTCAGCGAAGCCGACCGACGGGTGATTTCAGCGACGGTGCCGCGTACCGTCGAGGTCAATGCCGAGGCCGCGGCGAGGTTCTGGGCTGAGCGTCGTCATTGGTTCTTCAAGCCCGCGGCGGGTTATGGCGGCAAGGCGGCGTATCGTGGCGACAAGCTCACCAAGCGGGTGTTTGGCGAGATCGTGCAGGGCGGTTATGTTGCCCAGGCGCTGGTGCCCCCCTCTGAGCGCTGGCTCTCGGTCGATGGCGTCGAACGCGCGCTCAAGGTCGATGTGCGCAACTACGCCTACGACGGAATCGTGCAGCTCGTTTCGGCGCGCCTCTATCAGGGGCAGACGACGAACTTCCGTACACCGGGCGGTGGTTTCGCGGCGGTGTTTCCCGTCGCTGAGTGAGGCGCTGAGCAACACTGCCGACTCGTCCCATCGCTCTGCTTGACTATCGAGGCAGAGCATTTTGATTCTGGCCAGGGCGGATTAACTCTGGGGAGCTGGCCAGAATCCGCTTTCCACCATGAGAAGGGGGCTGCAAATCGCCAGTTGAGCATCCCCTGAGACGAGGGCGCCAAGCTGGAGAATCGACATATCCCTGGCATATGGGCTGGGTAGGGTATGATGCCCACGTTTCAGAGGGCGTGGCGGAGGCGTGGTTCCGGTGCGCCATTGAATGGACGGGTATCCGAAATAAGGGACGATGAATGCTGGCTGGCTTGCGTATCCTGGTGGCAGACCAACATGCGACGCTGCGCTCGTGGATGCGCGAGCAGTTGTCGGTGATTGGGGCGACGTCGATCAGCATGGCTTCCAACGCCTCCGAACTCATCCGGATTGCACGAACCTCTGACATCGACGTCATCATTTGCGACCATCATCTCGATGCCAAGCGCGATGGACATCAACTGCTCGAAGAGCTCCGCTTTCAGCACATCCTTCCCTTGCGCAGCGTTTTTATCATCGTCACTGCCGAGCGTAAATACCGTTACGTTGTGGCGGCTGCAGAGTTTGCGCCGGACGATTACCTGATCAAGCCTTACACGCCGCGCGAGCTCTCCCTGCGCCTTGAACGGGCCTTGCGTAAGAAAAAAGCCTTGCACCATGTCTTTGATGCGCTCGAAGCTTGCGATCATGAAGCCGCCATCGTGGCTTGCGAACGGGCTGCGAAACTGTCTCCACGCTATATTCTCGATACCCTGCGCATCAAGGCGGAGTCCCTGGTTGCACTCGGACGGGTTGAGGAGGCCTCGGCCTTGTACGAGACGATTTCCCGCGAGCGTGCAGTCCCTTGGGCACGCATGGGGTACGCCATGATGCTGCAGCGGCAAAAGCAGTTCACGCAGGCAATGGATGAGGCGACACGCCTGAACGAGGAATATCCGGAATTCATCTCGGTTTATGACCTGCTTGCGGAAATGCATGAAGCATCCGGTGAGCTCAGTGCGGCAATCGAATACCTGGAGCGGGCTTCGGCGCTGACGGGATCGAGCAACACCGAGCGACTGCGCAAGATCGCCGATCTTGCCGAAACCTCCGGTGATCGGCAGAAAACGACACACACCCTGCAGCGCATCATCGAGCGTACCCGACGCACCAGCATGCTCAAGGTGGACGATTATCTGGCGCTGACGCGCAACCTGCTCGAAGGCGATGATCCGGGCGAGGCGAGCCGGGTGGTGGGCGAGATGAAAGAGGAGGTGAGGCATCTGCAGTCCGGCGAACTGGCGACGGAAGTGGCAAGTAGCATGGTCGCTCGGCAGCTGGGGGATAGCGGAGGGAAAAAAAGTCTGCGCAAGGCGCTGGATCTCTTTGAAGAAGACCGGCAGGCGGTGACGGAGCGCATTACTCTCGAACTCGTCGAAGAAGCCGTCGAGAGCGGCGAGACCGCGCGCGCCGTCTCCATCGTGGCCGATCTGACGCGCTCGGAAAGCCTGCCGGGGAAATTGAAAGCGCGCTTGGCGGGATGGTTTTCTCCCAAACCAACGGATGACGGAGAGAAAGCTCAGTCTGCATCACGGTCGGGTGAGGCGGCAGGAACGCAGTTGCCAGACCGGATTGTTGACGAGATGTCGGAGGCGATCCGCGTCCTTGACGAGAACTGGTGCGAGGATCATGTCGCGCAAGCCAAGCGCTGGCTGATCGATGCCTTCGCCCTGATGCCCCGCGACAAGCGGGTGATCAATGCGCACATCCGCTACAACACCATTGCGGCCAGGAACGGCGGTGAGCGTCATTCGCCTACAGCCCGCGCTGGCGCTAACGCCTAGGTATTTGACCGGCTCCCTAAGACTGGCGCCTCGGCTTGAGAGACGCACCTGTCATGGCTCGGTCATGTTTTCTGTAAGCGGCGAACAGTCGGTTCTGGCGGGGTGGTGGAAAGATGGCCCATCAGGGCAGGATGCGTCCTATGGCCGTGTTTTTGTTATTGATAGCGCCGGATAATGCGCTCGATCTCGCCTTGCCGACGGAGTGTTTCC
>CAZHFS010000123.1:0-7571 GCA_964531885.1 uncultured Propionivibrio sp. | reverse complement strand
CCGCGTTCGTTGCCGCACTCGCCGTCGCGCCAGATGATCTGCCTGCCCTTGACGCGCTTGCTGTCGCCTATCAGGCGGCGGGGGATCTGAACGCCGCGTTGGATTGTTTCGAACGCCTGTTGCGGCGCGATCCAAAACACGTGGCGGCGTATGTCGGTATGGCCGGGGTGTTCTCGGATCATGGCTGGAGCGACGATGCCAGGCGCAGCCTGGAGACGGCGTTGTCGATTGCGCCGGACGACGTGTCTGCGCTCAACCTGCTTGGCATCCTGCATTTGCGAGCCGGGGATTACTCGATGGCAGCGTCACTCTTCGAGCGCGCGATCGCCGTCTGTCCCGGCGATGCCGGGCTCTTGCGTAACCTGGCCATGAGTCGCGCCGCGCAGGGTAAGCATGCGGTTTGCGGTGCACTGTGCGATGCCGCCTTGGCCTTGGCGCCAGACGATCCCGATGTGCATTTCACCCGTGCCAGTCATTTGCTTCTCACTGGGCAGCTTGCCGAAGGCTGGCGCGAATACGAATACCGCTGGGCCACGCGCGAAGGCGCAGGGGCGGTCAAGCGACCGCCAAGCCGGCTACCGCGTTGGTCGGGAGAGGCGCTTGTCCGTGCCGAAAGCGCTCTGCTCGTCTATTCCGAGCAGGGTTTCGGTGATGCCATTCAGTTCGCACGCTATTTGCCGCTTGCCACAAGCCGGTTCGGGCGCGTCGGTTTCGTTGTCAAACCACCGTTACGTGCGCTTTTTGCACGCAGTTTTGCCGGAGAGGTCGAGGTCTTCGACGCGCCGCCTGACGAAAGGGCATGGACACATCACTGTCCGCTGTTGAGCCTGCCGCTCGCTTTCGGTACGACGCTGGCGACCATTCCTGCCGAGGTTCCTTACCTGACGCCATGCCCGACGGCTGTGGCGCAGTGGCGGGCGCGCTTGGCCAGTTTGCCCGGAGCCAAAGTCGGGGTGAACTGGACCACCGGCAAGCGGGCGGTGCACAAGCAAAGCTTTGAGCTTGCCTTGCGTGAATTGGCGCCCCTCTTCGCTCTCCCAGGGATATCCTGGGTCAGTTTGAGCAAGGAGCCCCTTGGCGAGGCGGATGCGGCAACGCTTGCCGCCTGGAGTGTGCATGACTGGCGCGATGAGCTCGTCGATTTCGATGCCACGGCAGCGCTGATTGCCGGGCTGGATCTGGTGATCAGCGTCGATACTGCGGTGGTGCATCTGGCAGGCGCCATGGCCCGGCCGACCTGGCTGCTCAACCGTGCCGAGAGCGAGTGGCGCTGGCTGCTCGATCGCGACGACTCGCCTTGGTATCCGACCATGCGGCTTTTCCGTCAGCAGGTGCCGCGTTGCTGGGATGTGCCAATTGCCGCTGTGCGAGACGCGTTGGCGAGTCAGTTGAGCGAAGGCGACATATGAACCGTGCTGTGAGCCGTCAGGCGCTTGATTATTTTGCACGTGGCCTTGGTCATCAACAGGCCGGACGCCTGACCGAGGCGCGTGCCTGCTACGAGCGAGGACTCGCGCTTGATCCGGGGCAGATCGATGGCCGTTTTCTGCTCGGCCAGACGCTTTACGATAGCGGCGAATGCGCGCGCGGCGAGGCGATGATGCGTGCAGCAATCGATGCCAGGCCGCAGGCAGCCAATTACCGCGCAGGCCTGGCGATTTCATTGTTCAATGCCGGCCATCTGCGGGAGGCCAAGGACCTTTTCTGGACTGCCCTGCAGGGCATGCCGCAGGACCCTGCGCTGTGGCGCGGGATGGCGCTATGCTGCGTTGAATGCGGCGATCTGGAGGCGGCTTGCGAGGCAGTTCGCGTGTGGGCGCAACTCGTGCCCGGCGATGCCGAGGCGGTTCGTCTGCGTACCCAACTCGACTCGCAGCGGGAATTTGATCGAGGCGCAGCGCTTGAGCAGGCCGGGCAGTATGCCGAAGCGTGTGCGGCCTGGCGTGCGGCCCTCGCGGCCGTGCCCGATGCCGTGCCTGTGCTGTTGCGCCTGGGGAACTGTCAGGCTGCACAGGGCGATACTGCCGCCGCCGAAGCGAGTTACCGCCGGGCGATCGAGGTGGCGCCGGATGCCGCACCGGCCTATTTCAACCTGGCGATGTTGCATCTCGACGCGGGGCGTCGGCTCGACGCCGCGCAGATGCTCGAACGCGCGGCAGAGCGTGCGCCGGACGATGGCCTGATTGCCGCCCACCTCCTGTTCCAGAAACTGCACCTGTGCCGCTGGGACGGTGTCGGTGCCCTCGTCGCCACAGTACGGAGGGCCGTCGAGACGGGTAGCGCCGACGTGCCCCCCTTCGTCGTTTTTGCCATGCCGGGAACCGATGCCGCACTGCAGCGGCGTTGCGCCGAATACCACAGCGCTTGTCTGAGTCGCCCTGATGCGCCTTCGTTCGGCCGCTCCGGCCAGCGTCGGCCGGGGCGGGCACGGATCGGGTATCTGTCGTCGGATTTCAAGAACCACGCGACGGCCTACCTGATGATCGAGATGCTCGAAGCCCACGATCGCGGGCGTTTCGAGTTCTTCCTGCTCTCCTACGGAATCGACGACGGTAGCGCCCTGCGCGCACGCCTCATGCACGCTGGCGAACACTTCGTCGAACTTGCCGGGTTGCCGGATGCCGAGGCGGTCGCCCGGATCGCTGATCTCGACCTCGACATCCTCGTTGACCTCAAGGGCTATACCGAGGGTAACCGCAGCGACTGGCTGCAATACCGGCTGGCGCCGGTGCAGGCCAATTGGCTGGGCTACCCGGGCACGCTCGGGGCATCGTGGGTCGATGTGCTGCTTGCCGATGCCGTCGTCGCCCCGGCCGAGCACGCCGCACAGTTTTCGGAGCGCCTGGTGCATCTGCCCGGCTGCTATCAGCCCAACAGCCGCGCGCGCCCCTGCGCAGCCCGCCCGACACGCGCTGCCGAAGGGTTGCCCGATGCAGCGCTGGTGCTGTGTTCGTTCAATCAGACCTACAAGCTCACCCCGGAAGTCTTCTCCGTGTGGCTTGAGGCATTGTTATCCACGCCGCGTGCCGTGCTGTGGCTGTGGGCATCAAACCCGTGGGCCGAGGATGAACTGCGCCGGGTCGCGCAGACGGCGGGCCTTGATCCGGCGCGCCTCGTTTTTGCCGATGGACGGGCGCAACCGGAACACCTGGCGCGGCTGCCGCTGGCCGATCTTGCACTCGACACTTTTCCGTGCAACGGACATACCACGACCTCGGACGCCCTGTGGGCCGGTGTGCCGGTGCTGACCTGGCAGGGAGAGGCCTTTGCCGCGCGCGTGGCGAGCAGCCTGCTCGCTGCCGCGGGGATGGACGACCTGATTGCCGTTTCGCTCCCCGACTACCGCAGCCGCCTGCTGCGCTGGTGCGCTGACCCTGTCTGGCGAACTGAACTCGCGGCGCGCGCCGGCGCCTTGCGCGAGGAGAGTGCCCTGTTCGATGCGGCGGCGTTTGCGCGCAAGCTGGAAACAGCTTTCTCCGAGCTGCTCGATCAGAATGTCGCCGCCGTCTAGGCGGCGATATGCCTGTCTATCGGATCAGCGCGGCCTGCCAGTCTGTCAGATGGTCCTCCAGGATGTAATGGCGCAGGACCCAGGCGCGTAGTGCTTCACCTTCCTTGATCAATGTGTCGCGCTCACGGCAGCGCTCGCGGATTGCCGTGATCCAGCGGGTGGGGTCGTTGGGCAGGCGTAGCACTGGCGGGTTGTCGGTCTGATAGGGCAGGATGTCGGTGCAGATGACCGGCCAGCCCAGGATGCCGTATTCAAGCAGGCGCAGGTTGCTTTTAGCCTCGTTGAAGGCGTGAACTTCGAGTGGTGCGATGGCTAGGTCGAGGTCGAGGCTGGCCAGTTTTGCCGGGTATTCGTTTAGGTGGCGAACAAAGTCATGCTTCTCGGCAATCAGCGAAGTCGTACCTTCGGGATGCATGCCGAGGAAAATCCAGTCGACGACGTCATGCGTGGCTTCGATGACGGCACGCAGGAACTTGAGGTCGCCTGCGTGCTGCTGGGCCCCCGCCCAGCCGACCCGGAGTTTTGTGCCGCCACGTCGTCTGGATTGCACTTGCCCCCACATATCACGCGAGAGACGGTTGGGAATGATACGTATGTCATCGATCATGCCGCGGCATGCTTCGGCGAGAGGGGCCGTACTGACGATCAGCCGGTCGCTGGCTGCGAGGCCCCGTTGCAAGCGTTCACGCATGATATTTGGCGGTAACAGGCGGGCCGTCGGGTTGTCGGCCGGGATGTCGGTGATCAGGTCATCGAGTGAGAAGATGCGCAGGATTTCGGGGGTGAACTCCTTGTACTGCTGCAGGGCGCTGCTGCGGACGTCGTCGACCGGGGTGTGGATGAGCAGGCTGTCCGGAGCCATGCGCGCCAATTCGACCGGCGTCGGTGCGCGATCGAGCCCTGCACTGGGTTGGCAACTGACGGCATAGTGAATATGCCCGGACTGATGCAAGGCACGCAAGGGCGCGACGTTGCGATATTCTGCCGCCCCCATGCCGGTAGCGGGCAAGGTGAGAATGCGTGGGCGCTCGTGGAAGGCAGGAGACCAGGGGATGGCGAGTTCTGCTTCAACCTGTGGTGTCGTTTCGCTCAGACTGAGGTTGGGATTCCAGGCCGGGTCTTTGCTTAAGGATGTTCCCCAGCGCTTGAGAAAAGTCGCTTTCTCGCGTTGGAATGCGGCGACTCTGGCAGCATTCGCGGGCTGCGCGTTCTGACTTGCCGAACCATGGTGCAGGAGGGTGGCGTGTGGCGTGTAGATGATGCGCAGGCCGTGTTGGCGGATCCGCAGACAGAGGTCAAGGTCGTTGAAGCTGGCCTTGAATGCTTCGGCGTCCAGTCCGCCTGCTTCCTGATAAAGCGATTTTCGGATCAGCAGGCAGGCTCCGGTTACGGCGGAGTATTCCTGGTCAAGCAGGGCTCGCCCAAGATAGCCTCCCTCGTCGTGACCGACCGCGTCGCAGAAGACGTGCCCTGCCGAGCCGCTCATTCCGAGGATGACCCCGGCGTGCTGGATGCGCAGGGTGTCCGGGTAGAGAAGGCGGGCGCCGACGATACCGACGTCCTGTCGCTGGCCCTGCGCGAGCAGCGCTTCGAGCCAGCCTTGATGGATGCAGACGGTGTCGTTGTTGAGCAGGAGGAGGAATTCGCCGCGGGCAATTTCTGCTGCGCGATTGTTCATTGCGGCGAAGTTGAACTCGCCTGGGTGGCGCAGTAGCTGGAAACGTCCCGCGAGCGCGCCACTGAGTGCGGTGTAGTAGGCTTCTTGGGCCGGGTCGTCGCTGTCGTTGTCGACAATGATGATTTCCCAGTACTCGCCCGGTGTTTCCTTGAGCAGGGACTCGATGCAGGGGCCGAGCAGATCCAGGCGGTTACGGGTCGGGATGATGATCGAGACGCTGGTGGGGGCCTCGTGCTGATAGACGATGTGTGTACTGGGCGTGCCCGCCAGGCCGTCTTCGAGTGTGCTTTCCTGGTTGCGGCGAAGCAGGTGCTCGCTCAGCGCTCGGCGAACCTCGTCTGCAGCGCCCTGTGTTCGGGTTTGTGGCGAGGTATGCAGCAGAATATCCGCGATGTGCCCGATGGCGTCGTCGCCATAGTGGTCTACGGTGCGCAGCACGGTATCGTAGGCCTCGGCCTGAGGGTGCAACGAGGCCCCGCTGATGGAAACAAGGGTGTCGCGACGGACAAAAATACCACCGATGTAGTCGGTCGAGCGGAGCAGCTCAAGGTTGAAGTCTGGTTTGAACAGGGGGGCTTGATGCACCCCCTCATTGTCGAGGCAATCTTCGTCGGCATAGACGACTTTCCAGCCAGGGTTCAGCGCGGCATGGTCGCCCAGGGCAAGCAGCAGGTTGGGGGCGAACCGGGTTCCACAGGTGAAGAGTCCGATCCAGTTGGCGGGAGAATCGACGAGTCGTTCGTTGATGGCCGTTATTCGGGCCTGCTCGTCGGCGCACTCAATCCAGCGCACCGGGCTGCTGGCGCGGTGGAACTCGGGCTCGGGCGACGGGGACCTAGCCATGATCGTGAGTTGCCAGCCGTCATAGTATTGGCCGGCGAGGGAGTCGATCGTTTCCGCCAGCAGGGGCGCTTCATCGTCGCTCAGCGTCAGGATGAACTCGCAGAGCAAGCGCTCAGGCCAGAGTTGGGCGACGCGTTCGCGATGCAGCAAGGCGTCGAGTTCGTTGAGTTGTCGCTTTCCCTGCCAACGGGAATAGCTGTGGCTACTGTTGTGGATGGGTGGCTGCGAAACGTCGAAGAGTGTTGCGAGTGCGGCCTGCGGAAGGCTGGCAATGTCGGGCGTATCCGGCGAGTGCGTGTTGCCGGCATCTGTGTGTAGTCTGAGCATGAAGCGGTCAGTGGCCTCGATGCGCGTAAACAGGGCGGTACCGGTCGGGCGTCGCCGCGGAATCCGGGCCGCCAGAGCGTAGGCGTCCTCAAGCAGTGTAGTCCAGAGCGGCCCCATGCCGGAACGGCGGACGAGGGCGCTGACTGCGTTTCCGAAAAACCGCCGTTGCTCTGGGGCGGTGATCAGCGCGTCAAGGCGTTCCTCATAGGCCGCCCGTGATTCGAAAAAATGCAGGTCGCGCGGGATGTGATCCTGCTCGAAACCGAGGTTCGCGGCCTGCCAGCTGGGTGGTGCGAAAACGAGGATGGGCAGGCCCGTGCTGGCCGCTTCGAGGATCGAGGTTCCCGAACCAAGCGGCAGCGAGTCGAGGTAAATGTCAGCCGCATGGTAGAAACTCGCGTGGGTTGAGTCGTCGAGGAGCCCGAGGGGGTGAATGCGGCCCGGCGCTTCCTCGGCAAGTGCCTGCCAGAAATCGTTGGGCTGAGGGCCGGCGATGCAGAGGTGGGTTTTTGGGTGCTTGCGCAGTGCCGAGCGAACAAAATCACGGAAATCGATGCCGTCGACCGGGGTGTATTTCTGCGCTGAACCGCTGGAAAAAAGTACAATGTCATCACTTCCGATGCCAAGCTGGCGCCGGATGTCAGCGCGGGAGATGCTTGCCAGAGGTAGCTCGAGCGGGATTGGCAAGATAGCGTTGCAGTTCTCGAGCGGCAGGCCGCGGCGGCGTGCGCTGAAGTCGATGCAGCCCTGGGCGAGATTGACGATCAGGTTGCTGATTGAGGCCCCAAGCCAGAAAACGTAGGAGACGTGGTTGAGGAACAGCACCGGAATCTCGGCAGGCAGGGTGGCCAGCGCGATCATAGGGATGACGTCGTGTGGGTGCGTATGCAGGACGACGAGGTCGTAGCCCTCAGCTGCTTGCCTGAGTTGACGGGCTCGATCGAGGTAGTTGCTGTCGCCGTCAGTGAGGTTGAGCAGTTGGCGGGCCGAGACGCGGAGCGTCTGCTGGAGACTCTCGGGCACCGGCAAACTCCCCTGTTGGGTGAGGACAAGGGAGTGATTGCGGCCGGTATCGTGCTCGATCCAGCGTCGCGCAAGTCGCGTGTGGCCGCCGATCCCGTAGGCTGCTGTCAGGATGTGCAGGACGCGCTGAGGCGTTGTCTGGTGGTGGCGTGACGTCGGTGGTGGGACGTGGGCCTCGCCGATGGCCCG
>CAZHFS010000122.1:0-7575 GCA_964531885.1 uncultured Propionivibrio sp. | reverse complement strand
TCGCGCTCGACGACCAGCGCCTGCACGTGCGGCAGGGCTCGCGCCTGCGTTGCCTGGGCGTAGCGCAACAGGGCGCCGGCGGCGGCGATGGCGGGTTTGAGACCGTCGGCGCCGAAACCCGAGAGCGAGGCGGTGGCAAAGTGCGCGCACAGTTCGCGCTCGGCGGCCTCGACGTCGAAGTGCCAGTCGGGGCGCCGGGTGAGCGCCGCTTCCGGACGGCAGGGCAATTGTTGCGCGTCGCCGAGGACGATCTCGGCCGGACGGATGCGTTCGAGTGTCGCCGCCAGTTGCTTGATGCCGATTTCGGCAACGCGGAATTCGCCGCTGGACAGGTTGAGCCAGGCGAGGCCGGCGAGCGTGCCTGAACCCTGGCGCGCGGTGGCCAGTGCCAGCAGGAGTACGTCGCGCTTGTCGTCGAGCAGCGCGGCGTCGGTCAGCGTGCCCGGGGTGACGATGCGCGCCACGGCGCGTTCGACCGGCCCCTTGCTCGTCGCCGGGTCGCCGACCTGCTCGCAGATGACCACCGATTCGCCGAGTTTGACCAGCCGCGCGAGGTAGCCCTCAACCGCGTGGTACGGAATCCCGGCCATCTTGATCGGCTGCCCGGCACTCTGGCCGCGCGTGGTGAGGGTGATGTCGAGGAGGCGCGCGGCCTTCTCGGCGTCTTCGTAGAACAGCTCGTAGAAGTCCCCCATCCGGTAGAAGAGCAGGGTGTGCGGATGCTGCGCCTTCAAGCCGAGATACTGGACCATCATCGGGGTGTGGGCGGGGGTGTCCTGAGTTTTCGACATCGGCAAAGCGGTTTCTTTTCTGGTTGTGCGTGAGCGCCAGTGGGGGCGCGGAAAGGATGAATTATCGCCGAAAAGCAGGGCCTTCGGCGCCTGTGTATGTCATGACAAGGCCCTGCCGATGGCGCAGAATGTGCGTTCGATCAATCCGGGCCGCAGGGAGCGGGAAACATGGAACTACGCCAGTTGCGCTATTTCGTGCGCGTCGTCGAGTTGGGCAGCATGGGGCGCGCAGCAGTCGAACTGGGCGTTGGGACTTCGGCCTTGAGCCAGCAGATCAGCCGCCTGGAGGGCGAACTGGCAGCGCGCCTCTTGCGCCGGACGGCCACCGGCGTGCTGCCGACCGAGGCGGGACTGGCTTTCCTGCCGCAGGCGCAGTTGGCCCTGCGCCATGCCGACGAGGCGGTGCGCGCGGCACGCGAGGCCCGCCTGTCGGGGCAAGTGAGCGTGGGTATGCCGCCGAGCACGGCCGCGATCCTCGGCGTGCCTTTCCTCGCCGAGATGCGCGCGCGCTACCCGGCAATTTCGGTGCGCCTCGTCGAGACGCTGTCGGGCAATCTTGCACAACTTGTCGACCGGCGCCAGCTTGACCTCGCGGTGCTCTTCCAGGCCGAGCGTGCGCGGCGCTGGAGCGTGCGCCCGCTGCTCGAAGAAGCGCTGTTCCTGATCGCGCCTGTCGGGTTTCCCGGACTGCCGCGCGGCACGAGCGCACGGCTTTCGCAGGTGGCAGGCCTGCCGCTGATCCTTCCGAGTGCGCAGCACGGCCTGCGTGCCTTGGTCGACGCCGCGGCGGCACAGGCCGGCGTGACGCTCGACGTGGTGGCCGAGATCGATGGCCTGGCGCTGCTGATGGATGCTGTGCGTGCAGGTCTGGGAGCGACGGTGCAGCCGGGGGCGGCCGCGGCGCGTGAGCCCACCGGCGATCTGGTACGTATCGAACTGACTGATGCGCTGGCGCGGCGGCCGAACCTCCTAGTCAGCCTGTCCGACGACGAACTCTCGCCGGCTGGCCTTGCGGCGCGCGTGGTGCTTGAGCAGGTCGCACGGCAACGCGTCGACGGCGGTTTCTGGCCTGGGGCGAGGCTTTACAAAAACTGAACGCCTGTTGCGTTTTGCGTGCTTACCTGTGAACTATAGGCCGGGTAGAGTGGGGCTTCTTCTAAGGAGACGCCCATGCCGGATCAAACTCGGCCCGATGTTCTGGTGATTGGTGGCGGCAACGCCGCCCTGTGCGCTGCGCTCTGCGCCCGCGAGGCCGGCGCTTCCGTGCTGTTGCTCGAAGCGGCGCCGCGGGAGTGGCGTGGCGGTAACTCGCAGCACACGCGCAACCTGCGCTGCATGCACGACGCGCCGCAGGATGTGCTGGTCGACGCCTATTCTGAGGACGAGTACTGGCGCGATCTGCTCGGCGTGACCGGCGGTCTGACTGATGAGCCGCTGGCGCGGCTGGTGATCCGTTCGACGGCGGATTGTCGCGGCTGGATGCGCCGGCATGGTGTGCACTTCCAGCCTTCGCTCTCCGGCGCGCTGCACACGGCGCGGACTAACGCCTTTTTCATGGGGGGCGGCAAGGCGCTGGTCAATGCCTATTACCGCAGTGCCGAGCGGCTCGGGGTGCGCATCCTCTACGATACGCCGGTCGATGCGCTCGAACTGGCGGAAGGACGCTTCGTGGCGGCGCGTTGTGGCGAGCAGCGCTTCGAGGCAGGAGCCTGTGTGCTGGCCTGCGGGGGGTTCGAATCGAACCGGGCGTGGTTGCGTGAGGCCTGGGGGCAGAACGCGCGCGGCGAATGGCCTGCGGAACGCTTCCTCATCCGGGGCACGCGCTTCAATGAGGGGGTGCTGCTGCGCGCGATGCTCGATGCCGGTGCCGATGTGGTCGGCGAACCCTCGCAGTCGCACTGCGTGGCCATCGACGCGCGGGCGCCGTTGTACGACGGGGGCATCTGCACGCGCATCGACTGTGTTTCGCTTGGCATCGTGGTCAATCGCGACAGCGAGCGTTTCTATGACGAGGGCGAGGATTTCTGGCCCAAGCGTTATGCCATCTGGGGCAGGCTGGTTGCCGGGCAGCCGGCACAGATCGCCTACTCGATCATCGACGCCAAGGCCATCGGGCGTTTCATGCCGCCGGTTTTTCCGGGCCTCAAGGCCGACACACTCGCTGACCTCGCGCGGCTTGCCGGCCTCGATCCGGCCCGTTTGGAACAGACCGTTCACGCCTACAACGCCGCCTGCCGGGTCGGCCAATTCGACCATGCGCGGCTCGACGACTGCCATACCGAAGGGCTGGCTCCCGCCAAGACGCACTGGGCGCGGCCCCTCGATACGCCGCCGTATTATGCCTTCGCCCTGCGACCAGGGATCACCTTCACTTACTTGGGGCTGAAGGTGAATGCGGATGCCGCAGTGCATTTCGGCGGCCGGCCGAGCGACAACCTCTTCGTGGCCGGGGAGATGATGGCCGGCAACGTGCTGGGCAAGGGTTACCTCGCTGGCATCGGCATGTCGATCGGCACCACTTTCGGCCGCATTGCCGGCCAGCGTGCAGCGCAAGCGGCGCTTAAGCAAGGGAGATAGCACCATGCAACAAGCAGACGGTTCGATTGGCGTGGCGCAGACCGCCACGAAATGTGCCACGCAATGCGCCACACCGCTGGAAGCCGAGGTGGCGCGCGTCATGAAGATCTGCAACGCCTGCCGCTACTGCGAGGGCTTTTGCGCGGTCTTCCCGGCGATGACACGGCGCCTCGAATTTCCGCGTGCCGACGCGCACTACCTGGCCAACCTCTGCCACAACTGCGGTTCCTGTCTGCACGCCTGCCAGTTCGCGCCGCCGCATGAATTCTCGCTCAACGTGCCGCAGGCGATGGCCAGACTGCGGGGACGCACCTATGCCGAATATGCCTGGCCGCCAGCAGCCGGCCGGCTGTTCGCCCAGCCCTGGCGGGTGACCTTGGTCGCCGTGTTGGCCAGTCTGACTCTGTTGCTGCTTCTGCTGGCCATGAATGGCGGGACAGCGCTGACCGCGCAGCGCGCGGGGGATTTCTTTGCCTTTTTTCCGCATGGACAGCTGGTGGCGCTCTTTGGCCTGGCTTTCGGCGCTGCGCTGCTCGCTCTGACGCTTGGGGTGTGGCGTTTCTGGCGCGGCATCGCGGCCGGCGAGGTTCTGCCAACCAGCGTACCGGCGGCGGGCGAGGCCACGACGGCCGTGCTGACCCTGAAATACCTCGATGGCGGACACGGCGAAGGCTGCAACGAGGCCGACGACGCGTTCACGCAGGCGCGCCGGGCCTTCCACCACCTCACCTTTTATGGTTTTCTGCTCTGTTTCGCCGCGACCCTGGCGGCGACGGTCTATCACTACCTGCTTGGCCGCGTCGCGCCCTATGCCTTGAGCAGCCTGCCGGTGCTGCTCGGCACGCTGGGAGGCCTCATGCTCGTCGTCGGGCCGGCGGGCCTCCTGTGGCTCAACCTGCGCCGCCATCCGCAGCATGGCGATCCGGACCAGCGTGCGCTCGACCGCAGCTTTACTCTCCTGCTCCTGCTTTCCAGCCTGAGTGGCCTATTCCTGCTTGCCGCGCGTGAAACAGCAGCGCTGGTGCCGTTGCTGGTGATCCATCTGGCCCTCGTCCTGGCGCTGTTTATCACCTTGCCCTACGGCAAGTTTGCCCATGGTCTCTTCCGTGCAGCAGCGTTGCTCAAGTGGGCGATCGAACGCCGTCAGCCCGATCGGGTGAAACTGAGTGCGGACTGAGTCGACCGCGTTGCGGCTTATCGCCCTGGTTTGTCTTTCCCGGGGAGGTCGTACGGGGCGATCCGCTCGACCTCGAGGCGATACCCGGCAACGCCCCAGTCGGTGCTGGCGCGTTGCACGCTGAACGTGCCGTAGACCCAGAGCGGCGTCATCATCTTCACGTTGCTGAGGGGTTTGCGTGATTTGGCGTGAATGATCTGGTTGGCGGGTGGTGGCGGGGTGTGGATGCAGGCGCCGAAGTAAGGGACGATCAAAAATTCGGTGACCTTATCGCCTTTTTTTTCCAAGGGGAGCACAAACCCGGCAATGCGGCCGCGGCGGCCGTTTAGCGTTGGCTCGGCGGGGGCGTTGTCCCAGACGGACTTGATGCGTTCGAGCGCCTCCATGGCGCGTGGATCGGCATCCTGCAAGCGGGAAAAATCGAGCCCCTTGAATTCGGTGGCCGGATCCCAGCCTTTGGGGATCAGTGCATCCCAGCCAATTTCCGGCCAGGCACTATTGGCAGCCAGGGTGGTGGGCGCAACGACATTGCTGGCGTTGCAGGGTGGGGCGGCGATACTCAAGAGAGCAAGGGCAAGGAGCAAGGTCCGGCGCAAGGCGTATTGCATGCTTAATTCCTGGGAGTGAGGCCGTCGGCGAGTGAGAGACGCCATGCCCGCCAGCCGGGCACCAGGCTGGTCAGCAGGCCTGTGGCGAGGATCGCGGCCATCAGGCGCCACTCGTTGAGGCTTGGAGCCCCGGCGGAGAGCACTATGCCGTAGTGTGCCTGAACGAAAGGAGCGATGCCGGCCAGTGTCGCGGCCAGCAGGGCAAGTCCCGCCGCGATGCCGAGGGTGGTGATGCACAGTCCTTCGCAGGTGAGCATCAGGAACAGTTGCCATGGCCCGGCACCGAGGGCGCGCAGGATGGCCAATTCACGCCGGCGTTCGTTGAGACCGGCAAGCAGCGTGGCGCACAGTCCGGACAGACCGACGATCACGATCAGGCCGGAGAGCGCGAAGAGCGTCCGTTCGACGTTGGCCAGCGTCTGCCACAGTTCGTCGAGTGCGACGCCCGGCAGCACGGCGAGCAGGGGTTCGCCGCGGTAGTCGTTGATGCTGCGCTGGACGCGGAAGACATCGCTGCGCTGTTTGAGGCCAACGAATGCCGCAGTAATCTCTTTTGGCGTGAGATCGAACTTCTGCACGTGTTCGGCAGGTATGGTGAGCCCTGGGAGTGGCGCGCCGCCGGCCCAGTCGAGATGAATTGCGGTCATGGCCTCAAGGCTGACATGTACACTGCGATCAACCGGTGTGCCGGTTGGATCGAGGACGCCGACTACGGTAAAGGGCTTGTCGCCATGCGCCGGACCCAGGGCCGACATGCCGTGCGTGAGCGTGATGCGCTCGCCAGAGCGATAACCAAGTTCGCGAGCTACCTCACTGCCCAGCACGGTCTCGAAGATCCCAGAGAAAGCGCGGCCTGTAGTAAAAGTGAGAGGTCGGGCGTCGGCGTAGCGGTAGTGCGTGAAGTAATCTGGCGTGGTGCCGATGACCGGAAAACCGCGGTGGCCGTCGCCAAGCGAGATTGGCACGCTCCAGGCGATTGCGGGGTGCTTGGCTAGCGTGGTGTAGCTTTCGTAACGGATGTTGTTGCTTGCTGTGCCGGAATGAAAGACAGCGTAAAGCATCAACTGGATTCCGCCGGTGCGTGCACCGACCACCAGATCGACACCGGAAATGGCTTGGGTGAAGCTTTGGCGGGCATCGTGACGGACACGTTCGACGGCGATAAGCAGCGCAGCGGCAAGCGCAATGGCGACGACGGCGATGCCGAGCGTGAGCCGACGGGCCCAGGCACTTTTCAGCGCGAGCAGGAGAACGGCTTTCATGCGCGTGCTTCCGTCGCGCGGTTGATGTCATCGAGTGCCACGCAGCGGTCGAAGTGGCCTGCGAGTCTGGCATCGTGGCTGACGAACAGCAAGGCGGCGCCCACCGATGCCGCTTCCGCGAGCAGGAGATCAATGAAAGCCTGTTGGCGTGGCGCGTCAAGTGCCGAGGTCGGTTCATCGGCAACCAGGATTTCCGGGCGGCCGATCAACGCCCGGGCGGCGGCAACCCGCTGTTGCTGGCCGACCGAAAGGGTGGCTGCCGGAGCTTGCCACAAGGAGGGGGTGAGATCGAGCTGGGTCAGCAATCGTCGTGCTTCGGCATCGGGCGCGTCTGCCCGTGTTCGGCGTCGCTTGGAGAAGGTGCAGGGCAGTAGGACGTTATCGATTGCCGTTAGCCATGGAAGCAGGTTGAATTGTTGAAAAATGAAGCCGATGTGGTCGGCCCGGAACGCATCGCGAGCGCGGTTGCCGAGTGTGCTGACCTGCTGTCCGAGCAGGCTAACGCTCCCCCGTTCGGGCAGTGCGACGCCGCCGAGAATGCCCAGCAGCGTACTTTTGCCTGACCCTGAAGGGCCATGCAGAAAGACGCTTTCGCCGGTTGCCATGGTGAACGTCGGGATATCCAGGCAGGGCGAGGGTTGGCCTGGCCACCGATACAGCAGATTATCGAGCAGGATGGCGCTCATGGGGACGATCAGGACACGGTCTAGGGTGAAGCCGTCGCTTTCTTACCAAGCCAGCATGGGCTGTTTGGCGGTCAAGCGTCCCGCGCCCTGGCCGTTCGGACCGATGCGTTGAGCCTCAAGACGATAGAGGCGCTTGAACGATCGAAACAGCGTGGTTTCCAGTCCTTTGAGTGCGGCGGGTTTGGCGCAGTGGAAGACGTAGCTGGCTTCGATGTCGGCATGGTTTTCCGGTTCCTTTTTCCCCGAGGCGCTGGCTTTGGTTTCGGAAGAGGGAGCAAGGAAAGGTGTTTCTACCTGGGCCGACTGCAGGGTGCACTGGGCGGCACCCGTGAACTGCCAAAGCGCAAGGCCATCCTTCAGCGCTTTATCGCTGGCAGCCAGGGCAGATTTTTCCTTGTCTGTTTTCGGCGCACGCTCAAAGCCCACCGCCGCTTCCAGCGGGAGTTCAAGTCTGAGGGAAACGGAGTCCTTCTC
>CAZHFS010000121.1:0-7632 GCA_964531885.1 uncultured Propionivibrio sp. | reverse complement strand
TCCAGGCCGAAGCCAAGGGAGAGTTCTTGAGGGGAGCAATGGGTAGGGATTTCACGGCGAGCGATTATACCGGCTTTGCCGTAACACCGCCCGATTGCTGATCGGAGCGCAACGACTTCGCTTGCGCTGATCGAACTGGATAATCCTGTGATATGCCCTGCTAGAATGCCAACAACTTGACGTCGGCAATCAAGCGTCCTGGAGAAATATGTGAGCCTGCAGCGATCTATCCATCCACTTCACTCGCCGGAAGCCATGAAGGTACAACATCCGCCGCTCGTAGATTCTTTTGGCCGACCCCTGCACGACTTGCGGATTTCAGTGACCGACCGCTGCAATCTGCGCTGTACCTATTGCATGCCGCGCGAAGTGTTCGGCAAGGATTTCACCTTTCTGCCCCGCGCCGACCTGTTGAGCTTTGAGGAAATCTCCCGCCTCGCACGGCTGGCGGTGGCCATGGGTGTGCGCAAATTGCGCCTGTCGGGTGGTGAACCGCTGTTGCGGCATGGGCTTGAAGCCCTGATCGAGCAACTTGCAGCATTGAAAACTCCGGAGGGCCAACCGGTCGAAATCGCCATGACCACCAACGGAGTCCTCCTCGAGCGCAAGGCCAAAGCCTTGCGTGCTGCCGGGCTAAATCGCCTGACGGTGAGTCTGGATGGCCTGACCGACGCCACGTTTCAGCGCATGAGTGACAGCCAGATTCCGGTATCCCGCATTCTTGATGGGATTACAGCGGCACAGGAAACGGGCCTCGCTCCCATCAAGGTTAACATGGTCGTGCGGCGTGGCATCAATGAGCACGAGATCGTTCCTCTGGCCCAGCACTTCAGGCACAGCGGAATCATTGTGCGGTTCATCGAATACATGGACGTCGGCAGCAGCAACGGTTGGCGTCTCGATGAAGTCGTTCCCGCCAGCGAAGTCCTAGCGCGTATCCATGCCGAATATCCCCTGCTTGCCGTTGATCCGAATTACAGCGGTGAAGTGGCCAAACGCTGGGCCTATGCCGACGGCAGCGGTGAAATCGGTGTCATCGCCTCGGTTACCCAAGCCTTCTGCCAAACCTGTACACGTTTGCGTCTCGCCACCGATGGACGCCTCTATACCTGTCTGTTTGCCTCGTCAGGTATCGATTTGCGCGCTCCATTGCGCAGCGGTGCCGACGATGCGGCACTGTCCGAGTTGATCGCAGGTAACTGGCGGGAACGCAGGGATCGCTACTCTGCCTTGCGCCATGAGGCAACCCCAGTCGTCGGCAAGCGCATTGAAATGTCGTATATCGGTGGATAAGCATCGAATGGCGGTGACTGCATGCTGCTTTGAAGATCAATCAAATCGGTCGCACGCGCCTTGAGCGAGAATCAAGGTTCTGGGTAGTGCATTATCCCTAGTCAGTAAATCAAGGAATCATCGTGAGCGAAACTCAGGATTTGACCCATTTTTCTCCGGACGGCAGGGCGCGCATGGTCGATGTCGGTGGCAAAGTGCCAAGCGACCGTCTGGCTGTCGCCAGCGGTTCGATCCGCATGCTGCCAGCAACCCTTGAGCGTATCCGTTCCGGACGAATCGCTAAAGGTGATGTGTTGGCAGTTGCCGATGTGGCCGCGGTCATGGCGGCCAAACGCACTCCGGACATCATCCCGCTCTGTCACGGCCTGGCCCTCTCCGGGGTGGATGTGGTTTTTAGCGAGGATGCCAATCAAGATAGCGAAGGACTCGCTGCTTTGCGTGTGCAAGTCAGCGCGCGCTGCAACGGACAAACTGGCGTTGAAATGGAAGCTATGACGGCAGCAAGTGTGGCGTTGCTGACCGTCTACGACATGTGTAAGGCGATCGACCGTGGCATGCGTATCGAATCCATCCAACTCGAGGAGAAACGTGGCGGAAAAAGTGGTGTCTGGCTGCGCATGCCCAATTCAGAAAAAAAGGATGCTCCGTGATTAATGTTCTGTTCTTTGGGCCCGTTGCTGAACGCGCCGGTATTTCCTCCCTCTGTGTCGAATCATCGTCCGGACTTACGGTCGCTGCCCTGCGCGATGAAATGGCAAAACGTTATCCAGATGCTTTTGCCCTGGTTTCACTGATCGCCGTGGATGGCCATCACGAACGAAATCCTCAACGCGTACTGGACGACGGTGCCGAAGTTGTCTTCATGTCCAAGTTTTCCGGAGGGTGAAATGAACGCACCGGTTCGCATTCAGAACGAGGATTTCTCGGTAGATGCTGAGCTTCGCGCCTTGCGCGACGTGTCCTTACGCATTGGTGGTATCGCCAGTTTCGTTGGTTGCGCACGCGATTTTTCGGAGGGACGAGCCGTCAACGAAATCTGCTTCGATGCCTATACGCGCATGGTCGTACCCGAGATGGAGGCACTGCGTTGCGAAGCGATCGAGCGTTTCAAGCTGATCGATGCACGTCTTGTGCATCGATTGGGAACGGTGCAGGCAGGCGATAACATCGTTTTCATCGCCGCCGCCGCTGAACATCGGGGCCCTGCTTTTGAAGCTTGCCGCTGGTTGATCGACACCCTTAAGGAACGGGTACCGATTTGGAAGAAGGAGGTGACTCCCTCCGGCGAGGCTTGGGTAACGCCGCATCCCTAATTGAAAGACGGGGAAAACTGCGTGAACAGGGTGTGGATAAATTGTAAACAGTCGCTTCACGATCAAGCTGTGGATAAGTTATAACAACTCATCCACAGAACAATACAGTGTCCACCAAGATCCTTTTTTGCGTTTCAACATTTTGTTTTTATTTAGTTTTAAAAAGTTATACACAGGTTTAGCCGTAGGTAAACAATAGTTGTATTTATATATAGAAACCTATTAAAACCGTAAGCCCAAGGCATGTGCCAGCAAAACTGCTGTACCGCTCTGCTTATAAACTCCAGGGAAAACATGTCAAAACCACCCGTCTTTATTTTTGTCGGTCACTCAGGCGCCGGTAAAACGACATTTGTCGAGCGTTTAGTGCATGAACTGAATCGCCGCCAGGTACGTGTGGCCACGATCAAGCATGCGCATCACAAGGTTGAACTCGATCACAGCGGAAAAGACAGTTGGCGCTATACGCAGGCCGGCGCGAAACTGAGCCTCCTGTTGACCACCGATGCCTTGCAACTGGTCGCGCAAGCCGTTGATCGACGCGAACCCGCTGAACTGGCCGAGCGGTTTCTCGGCGAAGCAGATATCGTTCTGGCAGAAGGTTTCTCTCACGCACAGGGCGAGAAAATTGAAATTTTGCGGCGTGCCCACCAACCACACCCACGTTGTGCGATCAGCGATGGGTTGATTGCTTTGGTCAGTGATGTCGATGAGGTGTATCCGCAGTTACCGCATTTTTCCCTGGATGCCGTCGGCGAGGTTGCTGATTTTCTTTTAGCACGCAGTGGATTGACCGAGCCGTCATGCCAGATCGGATAAACGATTGCACCGTGCTCATTGTGGCAGGCGGAGAGTCCAGTCGCATGGGACAGGACAAGGCGACCTTGCCCTTCATGGGAAAACCTCTGGTTGATACCCTCGCCAGCAGACTACAACCCTTGTTTGCCCATCTTCTGATAAGCGTTCGTACACCGCGAGGCGATATTAACTGGCCGCAAGTCTGTGACGATTCGGCGGTCGCTGGGCCACTGGCGGGTTTGGATGCTGGTTTGCGCGCATGCAAGACCCCATGGTTGTTTGCCATTGCCGTCGATATGCCTTTTCTCGACCAGGCAACCATTGCCCATCTGGCGGGCTTACGTGCCGAACACGATGCCGTGGTTCCCTGCGCCGACGGTCAATTACAACCGCTGGCCGCGTTCTATTCGGTCAGCAGGGTCCGCACCCAGCTGGCAACGCTGCTGGCTCGACACGATGGTCGGCGTAGTCTGCGCGCCTTGCTGGAACAACTGAATGTTTGTCAGGTCGATTCCGGCTTGCTGGTTACGGATCAGCGCGCTTTCATTGACCTCGATACCCCGGAAGATGTGCAGAAACACGGCTTGTGCACGTTTCCAGATCAAACCCCTTAAGCTTGTGGGCCACCGGATGTTTGGATCAAGCAGGAGAAAATCTTGAGTGAAGACAGTTTTCTGTCCGTAGAGGATGCTTTGAGTTGTGTGCTCTCCTTGGCACGAACAGGAAAAAGGGAAACCATACCCCTGGAGTCTGCCTTGGGCAGAGTGTTAGCTGCGGATGTATTTGCCAACCGTGACCAGCCGCCCTACGACGTCTCAGCCATGGACGGTTTTGCCCTGATCAGCGCTGATCTGAGCGCTGGTTCAGCGGTTCTGGCAGTCAGCGAGGACATCAAAGCAGGCGACCAGCCGCGCCTGGTTCTAACGCCAGGCTACTGCGCCCGGATCATGACGGGTGCGCCGCTGCCACCGGGTGCGGATGCCGTTCTGCGTGTTGAAGACACCATTGCTTTGCCCGATGGGCGTGTCGAATGCCGAAAAAAGGTGGCACCAGGCAACGATATTCGCCGTCAAGGTGAAGGGATGCAGACCGGACAGGTGCTGCTTACCGGTGGAACCCTCATTACGCCGGGTGTGGTCGGTATCCTGGCCACCGCCAAGTGTGCAGATGTCGAGGTTTTTTGCCGTCCGCGCGTTGCCATCCTGGCCACCGGTGACGAACTCGAAGCCCTCGATGCACCGCTCGATCCCTTGCGCATACCCGATTCGAACAGTTATGCCCTGCTTGCCCAAGTTCAGGCGCTCGGCTGTACAGCCCGGCGCCTGGGGATCGCGCTGGATGACCCCGTAGACCTTGCCCGACTTCTGCGCCAGGGTCTGGACGACTGCGATGTACTGCTGGTCTCCGGTGGTTCGTCGGTTGGTGTGCACGATCATGTCAGGCCTGTCCTGGCAAGTCTCGGTGTAAGCATGCACTTCTGGCGGGTCGCCATGCGTCCTGGGCACCCCCTGGCCTTCGGTACCAGCGACAGTGGTCAACTGGTTTTTGGCCTGCCGGGCAACCCCGTATCGAGCATGGTGTGCTGCGAGGAATTTGTTCTCCCGGCCTTGCGCCGGATGATGGGCCAGCAACGCTTGTACAAGCGCACGCTGGCGGCCCGCCTGACTGCGCCAGTGAAGATCCGCCCGGGGCGGACCGAATTCGTGCGTGTTATCCTCACCCGTGATACTGAAGGCACCCTGCTGGCGACTCCAACGGGTACCCAAAGCAGCGGCGTCTTGCTGTCGATGGCCCGCGCCGATGCACTGCTCGTTGTGCCGGCAGCCCTGCCCGGTTATACGGCGGGCGACACGGTGCGCGTGCAGTTGATCGATGGTGGCGAATTGCAAAACGAAGTTGGTCTCGAGACCTGAACACAATGGAAACTTCAATGAACACGACAAGCATCGCCCGGATCGGCATCCTCACGGTTTCCGACCGTGCCAGCCAGGGGGTTTACGAAGATCTCGGCGGGCCGGCAATCCGCGAGTGGTTTGCCCGCACCCTGACCAACGCGTGGGAGCCTGTCGCGCGCATCATTGCCGATGAACAGGATGAAATTGAAAAGGCGCTGATCGAGCTTGCCGACGTCCAAGGCTGCAGCCTGATCGTAACGACGGGCGGCACCGGCCCGGCCCCACGCGACGTGACACCGGAAGCCACCGAAGCGGTATGCGCCAAAATGCTGCCCGGTTTTGGCGAACTGATGCGCACGGCTTCCCTCAAGTTTGTTCCGACCGCAATCCTTTCACGTCAAACTGCCGGTATTCGTGGACGCAGCCTGATCGTCAACCTGCCAGGCAAGCCATCGGCGATTGCCGATTGCCTTGACGCCGTCTTTCCGGCGATTCCGTATTGCATCGACCTGATCGACGGGGCGTGGTTGGAAAGCGATCCGGCGGTCTGTGCGGCCTTCCGCCCCAAGCACGCCGTTAAAAAAGGCGCATAGCGATGAAATACCGGTGGTTGCGCCACGCATTCGCCATCCTGTTCGGTGCCACTTTGGCGCCGATGCTCCTGGCGGGTGAGGTGCAGGTCGCCGTCGCGGCCAACTTCGTCGTTCCGTTGCGGGAATTGTCAGAAGCATTCTCTCGCCAGAGCGGGCACACGCTGCGCATTTCAGCCGGCGCCACCGGCAAGCTGTATGCCCAGATCGTGCATGGGGCGCCCTTCGAGGTCTTTCTGTCGGCCGACAGTGCGACGCCCGAGCGGCTGGAAAAAGAAGGTCGGGTGGTTGCCGGCAGCCGCCACACCTATGCCATCGGCCGCTTGGTGTTGTGGTCGGCGCAGGCCGGCGTGGTCGATGCGGTCGGCGAAGTCCTGAACACTGGCGTATTCCGCCACCTTGCGGTGGCTAACCCGAAAACCGCGCCTTATGGCGCAGCGGCGTTTGAAGTGCTCAAGGCGCGCGGGCTTTACGAGCGGCTGCAGGCGAAATTCGTTATGGGCGAAAACATCGCCCAGACGCAGCAGTTCGTTGCCAGCGGGAATGCCGAATTTGGTTTCGTCGCCCAATCTCAGGTCTGGCAGGGTGGCAAGCTGACCGGTGGTTCGGCGTGGCTGGTGCCGGCTGATCTGCACACGCCGATCCGTCAGGACGTGGTACTGCTCAAACGCGGTGAAAACAACGCCGCAGCCAGAGCTTTCCTCGACTATCTGCGGAGCGATGCCGCACAGCGGCTAATTGCCGCCTACGGCTATTCTTTCTGAGCAAGCAAAGCACATGGGCGATGCTGACCTGGCTGCAATCATCCTGACCGCCAAGCTGGCGGCGCTGACCACGGTGCTGCTGCTGGTGTTCGGCACGCCGCTGGCGTGGTGGCTGGCGCGTAGCCGGGCACGGTGGACCGGTGCGGTGCATGCCGTCGTCGCCCTGCCACTTGTGCTGCCGCCGACGGTGATCGGCTTCTATCTGCTCGTCGCCTTTGGCCCGCAAGGGCCGCTTGGTCGCCTGACGGAGGCGCTGGGATTGGGACTCCTGCCTTTTACTTTTTCCGGTCTGGTTGTCGCTTCGCTGATCTACTCTTTGCCTTTTGTCGTCCAGCCACTGGTTGCTGCGTTCGCGGCGATCCCCGAGCGCACACTGGAAACTGCAGCGACTTTGCGCGCCGGGCCGCTCGATACTTTTTTCAGTGTCGTTATGCCGCTGACCAAGTCCGGTTACCTGAGTGCACTGGTTCTTGGTTTCGCGCACACCGTCGGCGAGTTCGGCGTGGTGCTGATGATCGGTGGCAACATCCCGGGCGCAACGCGTGTGCTCTCGGTGCAGATCTATGACCATGTTGAGGCCCTTGACTACACGCCAGCGCACTGGCTGTCGGGCGGGCTGCTGGTCTTCTCCTTCCTCATCCTGCTCGTGCTCTATGCCTTGCAGCCGCGCCAGGTGCGGGCATGAGTGCATCCTCTTTCCCGGGCGTGGTCACCCAACTCAAGCTCGTGCGTGGCGAGTTCACGCTGGAGGTCGATCTGCAACTGCCAGGACGCGGTGTCAGTGCCTTGTTCGGGCCCTCAGGCTCGGGCAAGACCACCCTGCTGCGCAGCATCGCCGGGCTCGAACGCGGTGCCCTTGGCCGGGTAATGGTCAACGGCGTCAGCTGGCAGGCATCGGGGCTGTTTGTCCCGACGCATCGCCGCGCGCTCGGCTACGTTTTCCAGGAAGCGAGTCTGTTGCCGCATCTCTCGGTGCGCG